>JAYVVO010000554.1:0-20810 GCA_043786955.1 Saprospiraceae bacterium | reverse complement strand
GAATGAAATTTTCGCAATACACGACAAATCTGGATGTAAGTAAAAAGCACGATATTCTTGAAGGATTAAATACAGCCTTTGGTGCAGAATATCGCATTGATGGCTACGATGTGCGCGCAGGCGAAGAGGCGAGTTATTCTAACTATAATTTAAAATCGGGTGTTGCGGCAGGTTCGCAAGTATATGCAGGTTTTTTACCGCAAAATGCCATTTCTAAAACCCGTAGTAGCTTCGCTATTTACAGCGATAACGAATTAGATATAACAAAAAAATGGTTGCTCGCAGGTGCTTTGCGGTTTGAAAACTATTCCGATTTTGGTTCAACGCTGAATTGGAAATTGGCTACGCGGTACAGTTTGAATAATTGGCTTTCTGTTCGTGCTTCAGCGAGTACAGGTTTTAGAGCACCTTCACAACAACAAAAATATTTTGCTAAAACAAGCACTTTATTTATTGGAAGTAGTTCAACACCGACAGAAGTGGGAACGCTCACTAATGATTCTAAAGCAGCGCAAATTTTAGGAATTCCACAGTTAAAACAAGAAACATCTTTCAGCATTGCAGGTGGAATTACGGCGAGACCAACTAATAATTTAGAAATTACGCTCGATGCTTACCGTGTTAAAGTAAACGATAGAATAATTTTGACGAACAATTTTAGCTCATCGTTCTTCACAGACCCAACAGTGAAAGATCAACTTTTACAATCGGGTGCACAAGTCGTCAATTTTTTTACAAATGCCATTAATACCATTGCAAGCGGTGTTGAAGGGGTAATTAATTATGATACTAAGCTCGGTGAAGGGAAATTACGCGCAACGCTTTCTGGTAGCTTTATAAATAATGAAGTCGAAAAAGATGCTAACGGTACTGCGATTATTAAAGGCTCCGATATTTTAACAAAAAATAATCAACTCCCCTATTATTTTAACCGCGAAGACCAAAGTAGATTAGAAGTGGCATTGCCGAAAGACAAAGTGAGTTTTATGCTAAATTACAATATTAATAAACTTAATTTCATGGTTCGCGCTACCCGTTTTGGTGCTGTCACATACTTAGATTCATATTACAATGCTACTACCAATTTATATGGCGACCCAACTGACCCGAAAAACTGGGCAAAGAATGCGTTTAATAACAATACCGTTGAAACTTTAGACCAAGTATTTTCGCCTAAAATTGTAACCGACTTAACTGTTAGTTATAAGTTTGTGAAAGCGTTTACACTTGCAGTTGGTGCTAATAACATTTTTGATGTCTATCAAGATGTTAACGCTAATAGCACAAACATGAGCGCGGGTAGATTTATTTATTCGCGCCGGGTTCAACAAATGGGTTTTAATGGGCGTTATGTTTTTGCGCGTTTAGCATTTAATTTTAAGTAGAAAGAATTTAAACCTACATTTGTGGCTGTCTAAAACATTTAGTTTTGGGCAGCCATTTTTATTTTTAAAAAAGATGCTTCAACAACTCAAGTATGCCGAGTACAAACCGCAACTCTTAAAACTACCCGTTTTTTTTATTTTAGAAGATGTAAATAGCTATGATAACGTCGGATTAATTTTTAGAAGTAGTGATGCCTTTGGTATTAGTAAATTAATTTTAACGGGCTCCACTCCTACTCCACCACATAAGTTGATTGGTCGTTATTCTGGCGGTTGCGACAAACACATTGCGTTTGAATATTTCGAGAAAAGCAGCGAAGTCATAGAATTTCTAAAAAAAGAAGGTTATTTTATCGCTGCGCTTGAAATTACGAATAAAAGCAGCAATATTCGAGTAAAAAATTTTAGAATTATTCCTAAATTAGCTATAATTGTAGGCTCTGAGCGCGTTGGCATAAAACAAGAAACGCTCAATGCCTGCCATGAATCAATTCATATTGAATCTTTAGGTTTTGGTTTATCTATCAATGTTGCCATCGCTGCGAGTATTTGTATGTTTGAAATTTCGGAACAACACAAATAGTTGACAATTGATAGTTGTTGGTTGATAGATTACGATTGAACCTGCGACTATCAACCAACAACAGTCAACTGTCAACTAAACTAAAAGCTATGTTTCTAAAAAAATATTTAATTGTGGGATTTTTTTCTTGGCTAAATTTTTTCATTCCAAACCATGCGAGTGCACAACCGAAAATTTCCACTGACTTATCAACTAATAATTGGAAATTTAAAACAGGCGATAATAAAATTTGGTCAGTAGCTGCTTTTGATGATGCCGCGTGGCAAGATATAAAAGTCGCCAATTATTGGGAATCGCAACTCGGTGCAGAGTTCGATGGCATTGCTTGGTATAGAACGTCGGTTAATATTCCTAAATCGTGGAGACGTGTTATAAAAAGATCCGATTCGTTGACCTTAAAATTAGGTAAAATTGATGATGCAGATGAAGCTTTTTTTAATGGTATTCTCATTGGCGCAACAGGGAAATTTCCACCAGAAAGTATTACTGCTTATGATGAAGAACGGACTTACTTTATTCCTGAAAATTTAATTAAATATGATTTGCCAAATACTATTGCTGTTCGAGTGGCTGATTGGGGTGGAAACGGTGGAATGTACGCCGGTGAATACACGATTGCACCCTCAAATTGGTGCAACAAAACAAAAATTGAATTAGTTTGCAATTCAAACAACTACAGTTTTGCAAAAGATTCAGCCGTTCAATGGTCAGTCAATATAAAAAATAACAGCCGAGACGACATTGCAGGCGTTCTTACGCTTGAAGTGACTACTTACGCTGGCGCATTAGTTGCTACTCAAACAAAAAACGTACAAGTTTTATCTAAAAAAGATTTTAAACTCAATGGACTCAACTTTGGTATTTTACCACCAGATTTCTATCACATAACAGTAAAATTAAAAGACTCGGATGGATTAGAAGCTAAAGATAAATCTGGTTTCGCTGTCGCACCCGATTCACTTCAAAACATAGAGCATACTCCTTCGGATTTTCAAAACTTTTGGCAACAAGCGCGAAGTGAGTTAGATTCTGTTGCACCAGAATATAAATTATCAATCAATAAAAAATATTCGAGTGATTCGGTTGATGTTTATGATGTCGAGATGCGTTCGCTCGGCAATGTACGTGTAAACGGTTATTACGCGCAACCTAAAAACAAAACCAATTTGCCTGTTATTCTGCACGTACAAGGTTATTCTTCAGTGATGACTCCGAGCGGTCTGCGCGATAGTGTAGCCCAATTTTTCTTGAACATTCGCGGACACGGAAACAGTAAAAAAGATGTGAATCCAGGTTTTCCTGGTTATTTACTCAAAGGTTTAGACTCTGCTAAAAATTATATTTATCGTGGTGCCTACATGGATTGTATTCGTGCGGTTGATTTTATTTTCACGCGTTCGGAAATTGACACAAATAAAATTGCTATCACGGGCGGAAGCCAAGGTGGAGCGTTAAGTTTTGTTACTGCAGCTTTAGACAAACGCATTAAACTTTGCGCACCCGACGTACCGTTTCTTTCTAATTTCAGATTGTATTTTCAAATTGCAAATTGGCCCTTCAACGAGTTCAAACCGTACGCGATGTCGCGTTTTAAATCAGTTGATTCACTATATTCAGTCCTCGATTATTTCGACGTATCACATTTTACGCCACAAATTACTTGTCCCGTTATGATGGGTGTTGGGCTATACGACGATGTTTGTCCACCTGCTATCAATTTTTCTGCGTACAATAATTTAAGCTCAACAGATAAAAAATACATTCTTTATCCAAAATCTGGTCATGGTTTACCTTCCGAGCAATACAATATTAAAATGGATTGGATTTTAAAACACTTTAATTAGCCATGAGCTATTAGCTTTGAGCTTTGAGCTGCCATTCGCGAGAAGTACTCATAGCTCAAAGCTGATAGTTGTTCGTTTAAAGCACTCTCAAACGAACAACTATCAACGAACAACGAACAACTAAGTTCATGATTACGCCCTTTGAATTAAATGCCGATTTTCAATATGCGCTCAATGTGTTTGAAAAAACATTTAATTCTGTTTTTTTAACTGGCAGAGCAGGAACAGGAAAATCCACGTTACTGAGTTTGTTTCGACACACGTCACGCAAACAGTGCGTTGTTTTAGCACCGACCGGTGTTGCTGCATTGAATGTTCAAGGGCAAACAATCCATTCTTTTTTCGGATTCCCTGGTAAATTTATCACACCTGCCGATATTCGCATTCGACGCGATAAAGCTGTCACTTTTCGAAAATTAGAAACACTCATTATAGATGAAGTTTCGATGGTGCGCGCTGATATTATTGATTGTATTGATTACGCTTTGCGTATGGCGAGAAATATCAATGCACCCTTCGGCGGTGTTCAAATGATTTTTATCGGCGATTTATTTCAATTACCACCCATCGTTTCTTCACCAGAAGAAAAATTATTTTTCCAACAGAATTACGATTCACCGCATTTTTTTTCTGCCAACGTTTTTAAAAAAGGATTTAAATACGAAATGATTGAGTTAAAAAAAGTTTATCGGCAATCGGAGCGCCATTTTGTGCGATTACTCGATGCCGTGCGTGAAGGTGAAATAGATTACGATGATTTAGAAACTCTTAACGAACGTTATATCGGTGAAAATAAATTGATGTCGAATGCTAATTTTATTACACTCTCTGCCAGAAATAATTTAGTTGACGAAATTAATCAAAAAGAACTTGCTCAATTAACCACGCCTTCGTACCAATTCATCGCGCAAATAACAGGGGCTTTCGATCCAAAACAAGTGCAAGCAGAGTCAGTGATAACTTTAAAACAAGGCGCGCAAGTGATGTTTGTAAAAAACGACAACGTCAAACGCGAATACGTCAATGGTAGTATTGGTAAAATCATCGCGCTTTCGCAAGATCGAATTTTGGTATCTTTAGAAGACATGAACGAAAAAGAAACCATCATTGAAGTTGAAAAACAAAAGTGGGAAGTTTTACACTACCGCCTTTCTACTGATGGCGATAAAATTGAAACCGAAACCGTTGGGACTTTTCAACAATATCCGCTACGGTTAGCTTGGGCAATAACGATTCATAAAAGTCAAGGTAAAACTTTTGATCGTGTTTATATTGATTTAGGTGCAGGTGCTTTCGAGACAGGACAAACCTACGTCGCTCTTAGCCGTTGCAGAACTTTGAATGGTATAATTTTAAAAAGAAAACTTTTACCGACTGATATTAGAATAGATGAACGCGTGGTAGATTATTACCAACATTTAAGAAGGAATTTGAACTAAAGTATTAATAATAAATTTCAAAGTATTTTTGTTCGATGAATTATACTCAAAACTTATTACTTAAAAATCGCGCTACGTGGCAGCCTGATATGTATCAAGGTTGGGGGCGAACGCACAAATATTTTGAAGGCTGGTATTTTAAAATTGTTGACGCCACAGAAAAATATGCTTTCGCATTTATTCCAGGCATTTCAATAAATGAATCGGGCGAGAGCCACGCATTCATACAAATTTTAAATGGAACGAAATGTTCTTCAGAATATTTACGTTTTCCGACGGATGAATTTAAACATTCTACTAGAAAATTTGATCTGCAGATTGGTGATAATTCTTTTTCGAATCATGCTATCAAGCTTAATTTAGAAACTGCAAAAGGGAATTTGTTTTTTACAGAAAATATACCTTGGCCTAAAATGTTAGGTGCGCCAGGAATTATGGGTTGGTATGGTTTTGTACCATTAATGGAATGTTATCACAGTATCGTGAGTTTAAATAACACGCTGCATGGTGAATTAACGATTAACGGTGAGACTATTGATTTCACAGACGGCAAAGGTTATATCGAAAAAGACTGGGGTGTTTCGTTTCCGAGTGCTTGGATATGGTTGCAAAGCAATCACTTTCACAAAAATTTAAATGATAAACCGATTTCATTGTTCGCTTCTGTAGCGAGAATCCCTTGGGTTGGAAATACTTTCAACGGCTTTATTGTCGGGTTTTGGTTTGAAGACAAACTTTATAAATTTGCCAATTACACAGGCGCAAAAAATAAAATAAGTATGCTCGATAGTCGCATTGAATTAGAATTTCGCGATAAAACCCATACGCTTCACATCTCTGCCAATAAAGCTGGAACGGGAGAACTTATTGCTCCTTTAAAAGGTGGAATGACAGCTAAAGTGTCAGAGAGTTTACAATCTGAATTGCACATCAAATTTTATAAAAACGCGCATTTAATTTACAAAGGTGTTGGTAGAAACGCAGGTTTAGAAGCTGCGGGCGATGTTGAAAGTTTAATTGATTGAGTGCAATGAGAAGAGATTGAGTAAATTTGTAAAATTCACAACGAGAAGTTAGTAAAACGATTTTTTAGTTTCTTGTTTCAAATTGAACTAACTTTGTGTACTGTATTTTTCAGTAATGTAAATTTTACGGTTTTAAAAAAAATAATTTCTGAAAATTCTGCCTCTTTTTTTGTTGGGTATTAATTTATTCGTTTCTGAACACGCTTTGGCGCAGACAAAGCCTGCTCCTAAATCTAAAATACAATGGGTGACAACCAATAATTTTGAATTTGGTGAAGTAGCACACGGGAAAGATACGAGTTTTGTATTTATGTTCAGAAATATTGATTCATTGCCTATTACCATTGATAATGTGCGCACCGATTGTTCTTGCACAGCTGTTGAGTGGTTGAACGAACCTGTTTTACCGAAACAAACTGGAAAAATACAACTTATCTATCATGCGCCGAAAGTCGGTTATTTTGCAAAAAAAATGTCGGTTTGGATTCATAAACAAAAAAAACCTGAGTATATTTATATTTCAGGTGAAGTAATAGACTAGGAAAAATCTGTATAATCTGTGATAAAAAAACAAGATTTATTTGGCATTGGAACACGCGTGATAATAACGCGGACGCGCGATATTGGCGTTATCATTGAAAAACTCGGTGACGATTTGGTATTGGTGAAACTCGAAAATTCAAACGATTCAATTCCTGTTTTTGAAGAATTTTTGCAACGCTATTCGGCTTTAAGCGCAGAGCCATTAGCCGTGAGCCGTGAGATGCCCAACGAGAACAAAATTGCAAAGCTCAAACCCAAAAGTTTTAAACTAAATAAAATAAATAATACAGGCATTCATCTCATTTTTGAACCCATTGAAAATAAAGATGGTACGCGCGCTTTCGATGTTTATTTTTTTAACGATACACACATCTTAAACATTGTTGCGCCATTACTTTGGGTGAAAAATAATTTATTGGAAGAGGAAACAAGTGCTATCAGTGTAGCTGAAGGTTCGATAGAATTTATACGCTCTGTTGCATTAAACACCTTAAACGATTCACCCGAATTAGAACTCGAAATACAGAAATTTGCGACCGACGGTGCTACCGAAACACTTCACGCACTTTTGAAATTGAAAACGAAGATGTTTGTCAAAAATAATGCGCTTCACCCTATAACAAATGCGAGTGTTATTCAATTAACGATAAACACTGAAAAAGACAAAACGACGAGTGAACTGAAGAAATATACGCAGCAAGTCGTTAAATCGCAAAGCGATATTAAAAAACAAAAAGAAAAACAAAATCAATTAGTTGATTGGCGCTCCAACCTAAATGCTTATGCACATTTTAAAAACGAACTGGATTTACACATTCAGGAATTACATTCCGACCACAAAAGCCTTTCTCCTGCCGAAAGTTTGCAATTGCAACTCCAAGCGTTTGAAAATTATTTACAGCGTGCTATAAATGTGGGTATTCCGAGTGTATTTATCATTCATGGACTCGGCACAGGCAGATTGCGCGACCGCATTGCCGCGCGTTTGCGCCGCAGCGAAAACGTTTTACATTTTAAAAACGAATTTCACGAAAAATATGGCTTTGGTGCTACAGAGGTAATTTTTAAATTGTAAAGACTCGAAAGACTCCCAATTTTCTAAAACTTAAAGCTTTAAATTTTTACCATACTTTTGTTTATAAAAATTCTAAAATTGCAGATTGGGAAAATTTAATTATTTTAGATTTAGCTTAATATTTTATAAAATCGGTAGTTCATTAGCTTGTTCAAGAACCACATTTAAAAGTTGTTTAGAAATTCTAAAATTTGTTTTTAAAACTTCTTCTAATAAAGGTCTTAAAGAATAAACTAAACCTAAATTTTTAGCTTCTAATAAAATTCCAAGTGTTCCGATAATTGGAATATCCAAGTCTTGAGCAACTTTACGACCTTTTCTTTCATCAATTATGAGTAAACAATTCTTTTTTTCAAGGCACAAAGCTATTGAACTTGATTCACCTGAGTCTAAAAGGAGTTTCAAAACTTCGATTTGTTTTCGATTTTTTACTTGCTCAACCTCAATCCAAATTGGTAAAAAATCGTTAAATTCTTTACTTACTTCTTCTGTGATTATAATTGTTTTAAAAAGCTTTTCTAATAAATTTAAACTTCCAATTTTATTTAAAATGATTAGGCAAGCAGTATCTGAAATTATAATTTTTTCCATTCTTTTAGATTTTTCAAATCCTCGAGAATTTCAGTTTCATTGTACCCAAAGATACTAAAACCATATTTACCTAAGAGTTCTATAAAAGTTCTTTTTGATACACCCAAAATTTCTGCAGCATCACCCGAGCTCAGTTTTCCTTTCTCGAATAAACCTCCAGCAACCATCATCTTAACTTCAAAGTCATCCGCAGGTGCTTGATGAGGAAATGTTATTGTTACAGTTTGCATCTACAATTAATTTATTTTTAAAGCATTTGCAAATATACTAAATTCTTTAAAAATAAATGGATAATTTAATCTCGAAACACGCCCAATTTTCTAAAACTTAATTTTAAAAAATTAAGAAATCTTTCAAATAAAAAAAACATCCCAAAAATTCCTGAATAGAAAATTTGGGATGCCTTTTGTTTAAAACTTAAGAAATTAGTTTTTGCTATTTTAAAGTAATAACTTCGTTAATAATACGCTTACCACTTCCTCCAACATAATAATAGCCAAGGGTAAATGCTTTAGCTGAAGGATCATAACTACCAGCAGTTTGAACCGTCGCTGCATTAGCACTACTACCTGCGGGTATAATAATTTTAACAGAATTATCAGGATTTACTTGTAACTGCATTACAGCTGTTCCTAAATCCGCAAACTCTGTTTGAGAGGTAGTTGCGTTGATCGTTGAAAGCGTTTTATCCCGATCAATTTTTCTTGGCGAAGTTGGATGTTGAAAAAAGCCTATTGAATGGTAAAAACCAGCATACGCATTTTTAATTCCAAAGATGATTAGCTTCGTACCATAGTTAGCACTTGGTATTACACCATTTGTAGCACTTTTAATGGTATAAGGTAATGCATAAGAATGATTAACATCAATCTTAGTTGTACTAATCTTTAAAGTATAAGTACCAATTGTTTTACCTGCTGGAATTGTAACCGTTTTAGAAGATAAAGTATAAGTTGAATCTGGTAAAACTTCTAAGAGTTGATTTGTTGAGTCTGCCGCTAAAAGCCCTGCATTGTAACTACTCAAATAATTTTTATCAATGTCAATTGTCACGTCCGTACTCGCCGTAGTCGGGTTGACGGTTTCAATTTTCACATCGAATGAATAAGTTGATGGCGTATTTGATAATAAAAATGCTTCGTTATCAACTACACCAATGTTTGCAGATTGCGGAATGTCAACTATCGGTCTGACGCTCGAAAAATCTGTGTAGTGCGCATCGTCCTGCAAGCACGAACTCGCGCCGAATACAAACGAGATACCCACCATTAATTTCAATAAAAAACTATATTTTTTCATGATTTTTAATTATTATCGTTAATAATTTTTTTAAAATTTAAAATTATTTCCCCCAAAATATTTTTGTTGTGAACTGACTAATCGTTCCTTGTGCCGTAACATTATCTGTGTTATAGCTATATTCAGATGCAGGATATAATAAACGCAACGGAATTTTTGGAACGGACGTTGTAGGGTCTTTCGAAATTGGAAGCGATGCAGGAAAACCTAAACGGCGATAATCGCACCAAGCCTCGAACGGATTAACAGAATTGAGCGACGCCCATTTCTGAGTAATAATTAGAGCCAATTTATTTGTTTCAACATCGTAGTTCACACTTGGCACGCCAGTTTGAGAGTAATAAATCATTGCAGCCGCTGTTGCGTTTGGGACTTTTAAGTTTATAAAAGATTCTGTAACAGCCGCTTGATATAATGCTTTCGGGTCTCCAGCAATCCAACCGCGAAATGCAGCTTCAGCTTGATCGAATAAACTTTCATTCGAAGACATAATAACAGCATTTTGATTGTATGCTTGCAATAAACCCGGACCAAATCCAGAAATTTGTGTATTAGGTACTACATCCGCACCATAAGCGCCGAAATAGCGCGCAGCAAAAGTTGTACCCTTTCCACCAACGGGTGCATAAACTTGTGGCAATCTAAAACTGTCTTTAGTACTTGTGAAAAAGTTTATAGAATATAAATTTGCGCGGTACACCTGATAATTTTCAACATTCACATCAGTTTCATTAGATCCATAAGTTCCCCAGAAAGGACTTAATTTACCAGCCGCTTTTTGGTAACCAGGATTAATGCCTGCACTTTGACCAGCACCGAGAAAACCGTAACCAGATGCTTTTATTTTAGCCAATTCAGCAGTGATGTAAGAACTTTGGGCAGCAACTTCCGATTGACGTAACAGAATTTTAAGTTTCAAAGAATTACCGAATTTCTGCCACATTGAAATATCGCCACCAAACAAAATATCATTACTTGCAGGATTGTAAGTTGCAGTACCTTTATTAAAAAGAGTGAAAGCATTATCAATCTGTACAATTAAATCTTTATAAATTGTTTGCGCGTCGTCATATTTTGGCAAAATACTGCCAGTTCCGTTAAGTGCATCCGTGTAAGGCACATTACCGTACGTGTCCACTAAATATTGAAAGCAATATGATTTCATTATTTTAGCCATACCTTGTAACAAAGGCTGACCCGCTGTTGCCGCTTTTTTATCAACAGCATCATAGTTGTTTAATTGAGTAGTGTAAACACTTGCCCAAGTATTATTGCGAAAACCATTCGTAAATTGGTAATTCTTATCCGTTGAACTAATAGAATAGTTACCACTCCAATTCCAATAACCCATCCAAAGGTTTAAATAATCGAAATTGGTATTCACATAAGCACCTGTATTTACAAGTGCTGATGCTAAAATTAAATCTGCTGGTACATCTACCGCAGCATTAGGGTTTGTATTTACGTCGTAAAAACTACTGCTACAACCCGCTGAGAAAATAAGCATCAAAAAGCTTATTTTTAAAACCAAAATTTTATTTCTCATCCTAAATTTTTCTTTTTAATAAAATAATAATTTTTAATGAATAGCTGCCAATTAATAATGAAAATTAATTTTCAATTATTAATTGACTTAAAAACCTGCTGTCACCTTCAAACCAAAAATACGCGTTGGAGGTGTTTGAAACTCGTTGGTTGTACCAGCCGCGTTACTTGCATCCAAAGAAAATTCTGGGTCTGTGTAAACGTTTGTTTTAGGTCTCCACATCAATAAATTTCTTCCTGTTAAGCCAATCACTAAACTTTTGAAAACGCGTGTGTTTGCCAAAAGCGCTTCTGGGAAAATGTAAGAAATTACAACTTCTCTCAGTTTCCAGAAATCTGCACTATTTACATACGTATAACCTGAAGTGTGATACGGTGAGTTTGTCCAGAAAACTAAATTACCATCTTGTGTTGAGTAACTTGTGTTTGGCGAATAAGTACCGTCTGAATTTTTAGTAACAGAATTTGGAAAAACAAAATTCTGACGACCAGCGACAGTTGTATTTGAACCTACGCCTGTGAAGTCGAGCAAATTACCCAATTGATTATAAACAACTGCGCCGCCACGATACTCAATTAAGAAATTGAATGAAAGACTACCATAGTTGAAAGTATTTGAAATACCCAAACGGTGATGTGGCTGTGTGCTACCTGCGTAAGAGGTAGCAGGATTTGAAATTGGATAACCCGAAGTTTTGTCAATTATTACGTGACCCTGTGGATCTCTTTGTACATCTGTTAAAAATAAAGAGGGATAACTTTTTCCAACAGCTGCATAAGTAGTACCTGCTGTGCCACCCTGAGAACCATTTAAGAAAGTAAAGTTGATACCATTTACGGTATTGAACGAGGAAATTGCCAATTTTTCTAAACCTTGGTAAAGCGAAAGCACTTTAGAATCATTATAAGAATAATTCACACCTGCTTCCCAAGAAAATAAACCTATTTTAACAATTGGTCTAATTTTAAGATCTAAATCAAATCCTTGTCCTTGTAATTCACCTGTATTGATACGTGCTGTTGTATAACCTGTAGCGTTTGAAATATTAATTGGTACAGTTTGATTCGTTGTGTTGGTTTGATAAACAGTAGCTTCAAATTCAAATCTATTTCCAAAACGCGCTTCTAAACCAATTTCTTTACTAAATGTAAACTCTGGTTTTAAATTCGGATCGTTCTGAACGCTTGATTGAGAAAAACCAGATTGTGAACCATAAGGAAAACCATTACCTGGCGAATAAACATTTTGTAACTGATATGGCGCAACGTTAACGTTACCCACGCGCGCAATACCACCGCGAATTTTCAAATATTCTAACCAACCAATGTTTTTTAAACCTGGAATAGCATCCGTTAAAATTACAGAAGCGTCAACACTGCTGTAAAAGAATGAGCGATTAGCGGGTGATAAAACTGAGTTTACATCGTTACGCGCCGAAGCATGAACGTAAAAGAATTTTTTGTAACCAACGTTCACATCTGCAAAAAGGCCTGTTTGATTTTGTTGTGTTATACCCTGAGATGTGTTCGCTGTACCAACTAAGTTAGAGATATTATAAAGTCCAGGCACTTTAAGTGCATTCGCAGACTCATACTGAAAATTACTATAATCAATTCTTGTTGTTTGTCCCAATGTTAATTCAGGTGTAAAATCACCAAAGGTGGGATTTACATTTACAATTAAGTCACCTGTCCCACGAATACTCGCAGCACTAACATCTGTAACTGTCGCTGATTTGTGTTTTACAGAAGATGCAATATTACCCGCACCCCATGGATCGGTAATGGCATAATCGGAAAATAGAACATCTGCAATGTATGATTTAGCTGTATTGGCGTTGTATGAACCACCGATGCGGTAAACTACCTTTAACCAGTCCAAAAATTGGTACCCTAAATCAAAACTTCCGCGCAATGAGTAGTTGTTATTTATGTTGCGCGAATTATTTTCTGATACTTGCCACCAAGGATTTGGTGCATAAGCATTAAAATACCCATTAATGTCGCCGTAAGGGCTGTGAATATCTTTTAACCTTGGATCGGTTAAAGGTACGTGTGCTGCTGTACTCAAAACGTTAAAATAAACATTTCTTCCTTGCTGATAGTCAGGACCAGATACGTTTGTATTGGCATAAACAAAGTTCATTCCGTAGTTGGCAGAAAATTTACCAACTTTTTTACCGCCTTTTATGTTTACACCTGTTCTATTATAAACATCGTTCGGTACAATACCCGTTTTATCAACGCGCTGTAAACTCGCACTGAAATAATCGTCATCGTTACCAATGCGATAAGCTAAATCGTGTTGCTGCGTTACACCTGTATTAAAAAATGCTCTTCTGTTATCCGTTGCGCTGCCTGTAAATGGTACTTTCAAAGTATCTAATTTAACAGAACCATCTGGCGAAATTATTTGCACACCATAACCTAATGGTTGCGTTGAGCCATCATATTTAGGTCCGTAACTTTGGTTTTCAAAAGGTACATACAATGTACCACCATTATTATCTAGAAAAGGTGCGCCTTCACCACCATAAGAACTAAAAGTATTTTGTAAACTCGGCATATAAGAAATTTGCTCTGCTTGCACTGAATAACTATAAGTGATGGCAGGTTTAGTTAAACTACCAGAACCTTTTTTCATCGTAATAATTAATACACCATTCGACGCATCTGAACCGTATAAAGCCGCTGCGTTAGGTCCTTTTAAAATTGTACTACTTTCAACGTCGTTCGGATTTAATGCTGCCAAGAAATCTAAAGGTGTAATGATACCATCAACAACTAATAGCGCTTGGTTATTACCCAGAAACGAGCGATTTCCTCTGAACGTCATACTTACACCTGGATTAACACCATTGTTAACTACGCTAATTTGAACGCCCGAAACTTTACCACTCAATGCGCTGGCTAAACTAACTGGCGCAGATTGTGTAATTTCGCTTCCGCTTAAACGCGCAACTGAAGCGCCAATACTCCTTGCGCTTAATTTTGAACCATAAGCACCGATTACTACTTCACTAAGTGTTTTTGTATCAACTTGCATAGCAATAATTGCAGTGCTCGTATTCGTTACATCAACTTCTTGGGTCAAATAACCCGTGAAACTGATCAACAAAGTTGTGGCACCTTTCGGAATATCCAGACTAAATTTACCATCAACGTCAGTTTGAGTACCAACCGTTGTACCTTTTGCTAAAATCGTTGCACCTACTAAAGTTTCAGTAGTGTTCGCGTCGGTAATAGTTCCAGTGACTGTTTTTTGTGCATTCAGAAATGCTGTACTTAACAGCGTGCACAAAAGAAAGGTGAAAAGTTTTTTCATGAAAAAAATTTTAGTTACTAATGAAAATGTTGAGGCTTTGGTTTGAATTATATTATTGATCTAAGGTTTAATCTTAAATAAATATTAAACACATTAACAAATTTACTTACTTTTTTGGATTTGTCAAATTCTTTGTTTCAAGACTTACTTAAATAAATACTTTTAATAAAAATTTAACAGTCTATTGAGATTAAATATTTCATCTTTGTTCGAAACCAGCTAATTCATTGATTTGGTTTTTATAAATAAAAGCGAATTTTCGCTGACTATTTTATCTTTATACACCAATAAAAGATTTATTTTATTGCAAATAACCAATTTTTTAGTTCAAATGATCATATCTTTCACCTGAAATAATTATTTTAGTGAGTTGTGAGAAATTTTCTAAATTTTAACTATCAGGCTATTATTTAAGATACCATTTGTAGAACTAAATCGTTCATAGGACGATTTAATTTATTAAGAGTTTAATTTAAAAATTATGCGCAAACTGTTACTTCTCAAGGTATTTATACTTATTTCTTTTTCTCAAGTTAGCTTCGGACAAACAATCGCCGATAGCGGATACAACATTAGGATTAAACTCGCCAACTACGCGAACGATACGCTTTTTTTGGGTTACCAAATGGGTAATCAATCATTCATTAGCGATACTGCACTCTTAAATAAAAAATCGGGTGAATTTAGTTTTAGAGGCACAAAAAAATTAAATGGAGGTGCTTACATTTTGATCCTTCGACCTAAAAACGACGTAATTCAAATTATGATTAACGAAAGTGAAGAGGATTTTTATTTTCATTCTGATGCCATTAATAGTTACGCGAACACCAAAACAAATAGCAAAGACAATATTATTTTTTTGAATTATCTTTCTTTTCTAAAAGAAAAAAGTCAAGCCGCTGAAAAATTATTGACAATGCGCGCAGAAAAGAACCAACACTTGTTGGTAAGCAAGCACCTAACATTAAGACATTTTTAGAAGATGGAAAACCGATTGAACTTAAGGATGTGAAAGCCAAATATACTATTGTATTTTTCTATGCCTATGATTGCCCGCATTGCCAAAAACAATCACCTGCATTGGTGGATTTTATGAAACGTGCACACGAAAAAAATTGGGATCTAAAAATATTTACGGTGAGTACTAAGCGAGGTGAACAAAATATTGAACCTACTTGGAAGTATGTGAAAGAGAAAAATTTTTCCGATTTTATAAATACAAACGACCCATTCGGCGTTTCAAGATTTTTAGTAAGTACGATATTCAATCAACGCCACAAATTTATGTTTTAGATGAAAATAAAATTATTCGGTCAAAAAGTATCGAAGCAAAACAACTCGACGAAGTTGTTGACTACTTGATAAAAGATGAAGCACAAAAAATTGTAAAACAGGTTAACAAAAAATAATTTCTCTATTTTCACAAATCAATTTAACTTTGTTTATTCAAATTTAAAATCTATGACTAAAAGTATCACAATAAGCTTTAACGAGTCGGACGAAAATACATTAATGGCAATTTTCCAAAAGTTTGATGTCAAAATTAAATCGGCAAAAAAAACAGAAGAAGAAATTATTCGTCAGCGTTTGAGTGACAAATATTTTGTCGACGGAGCTTGGAATAAAATGAGTTCCGAAGAAAGAGAAGATGCAGCGCATGCAGAGACATTAATTTACAGAAAAGAAATGGGCGATATGTTTTTATCGAAAGCTCAAGCTCAATCTTTTTTGGAAGAACTCGAGAAAACCAACTAAACTGAATGGAAATTTTAATTTCGCGATCATTTCAAAAAGTACTTAGAAAATTAGACTCTAAAATTCAAAAAAGAATAGTCGCCGTTGTTAGAGAAGTTGAAGCAGCTGAATCATTAAATAGTATTAGCAGCGTAAAACCAATGCATGGCTACCCCAATTATTATCGAATTAGAGAAGGTGATTACCGAATAGGAATTTTTATAAATGATGAGAATATTATCGAATTTTTAGACATAGGCTCGAGAGGCGATTTTTATAAAAAATTTCCCTAAATAATTTTGTTAAAGATTTCTAAATCCTTTTAAGTTGAACTGTTACCGAATACCTTTTGCACGTTTAATTACGTTAAAACATTTATTGTTCTCAAACTCAGTTCTGCTTTCTTTAAAATTATGCAAAAACGATTACTATTTCTCGCCCTTTCACTATTTACAGTTTTACATATTGCTTCGGCTAAAACCGAAATTACGCGCGACAGCGGATACAGCATTCAAATTAAACTCACAAACTACACCAACGATACACTTTTTTTAGGTTACCAAATGGGTAATCAATCTTACATAAAAGATACGGCATTTTTAGATAAAAAATCGGGAGAGTTTACTTTTAAAGGTAAAAAAGATTTAGAACCTGGTGCTTACATCGTTATTCTTCGTCCTGCAAATGATTATTTTCAAATAATGATTAACGAGCACGAGCAAAAATTTTATTTTTATACCGATGGAAAAGATTATTACACGAACGCCAAAACCAATAGCGCAGACAATACCGCTTTTTTAAAGTACATGAATTATTTAAACGATAAGCGCAAAGAAGCAGATAAAATTGTAGCCAAAAAAGACGCGTCATTTAAAAAAGATTTAGAAGGCTTGGATGTGGAAGTGAAAGCGTATCAGCAAAAAGTGATAGAACAAAATCCGAAATCTGTAACGTCGTTGCTTATAAAATCTGCCATTGATGTGCAGCTTCCTAAATTTCCAGAAGCTAAAGACTCCACTGAATTACGACTCAAAGAATATTATTATTATAAACAGCATTATTTCGATAATTACGAAATGTCGAATCGTGCAATTTTGCGCACACCCGTATTGGCTAAACAACTTGATACTTATATCGAAAAACTTACGCCGCAACAACCCGATTCAATTAATGAATCACTCGATAGAATTTTTGGTTTGTTTAAAGATAACAAAGATGCGTTTCAGTATTATTTCGTGCAGTATTTAAACCAATACGCTAAATCCAATTTGGTGGGTTTCGATGCAGTGTATGTACATTTAGCACTCAAATATATTGCGACTGGTCAGGCAGATGCTTTTATAGAAAAAGATAATCGCGAAAAAATAATAGATAATGCAGCGCGTAAAGAGCCGACGTTGATTGGCAAAAAAGCACCGAACATTAAAACGTATTTAGAAGACGGGAAACCTATTGAGCTTTACGACATTAAAGCGAAATATACTATCATGTTTTTTTACGCTTACGATTGTGGTCACTGCCAAAAACAATCACCTATTTTAGTTGATTTTTATAAAAAAGCAAAAGAAAAAAATCTCGATATAAAAGTTATCACTATCAGCACAAAAAAAGGCGAGGAAAATATTGTACCGAGTTGGAAATACACGAAGGAAAAACAATTTGACGATTTTATAAACACGAACGATCCATTTACAATTTCAAGATATTCTACTTTGTACGATATTCAGACGACGCCACAACTGTATGTGCTCGACGAAAATAAAGTAATTCGATCGAAGGGTATCGAAGCGAAGCAATTAGACGAAGTGATTGATTACATTATGAAAGAAGAAGCAGATAAAATTACAAAAACTGCTGGGAATAAATAAATGGGTATGGTAATGGTTAATGTGAATAAAATTAGCGATTACAGTTTATTTGTTTTATTTTAGCAGAAAATTTCAAAAACACTTTTATGAAACAGAAACAATCATTCCTTTTATTTGGCTTGTTTGCGGTTGTATTTTTAGCAAATTGCAAAAACAATGACACTAAAACGGTGTCGCAAACTGTTGCATCGCCAACAATTTCTGCTGACACATCGAAACAAACTCTTACGCCACAAGAATATGCTATTCAAGCGATGAAAACAAAACCCGTTGATACGCTCTTCGTGGATGTTTATTCGAGCGGAAAAATTAAAGTCGGCGCGCGCGATATTGACATGGATAGTTTAACAACTAATTTAACCGATACGCTCAAAAGTATTAAACTCAGAACGGGGCGTTTGCCAAATGTTATCAAATCGCGCAGTAATGGCGAAGTTTTAATGGGTATTCGCGGTGCAACCCACGATGCAATTAATGAAGCGAAAAAAAATGTAAACTTTCCTAAGGAATAAGTATTAGGGAATGGAGAATAGGGAATAGGGAAATAAAACTTCTATAAATATTGATTGGGTGAAACAGTATTTCAAAATCAAACGCTTATTAGAAATTACGCTTTATATTTGCCGTTATTCGTAAATCGCAATGCGTAATTGATTTGACAACTACAACACTAAAAACGCCCGTTTGTATTTTAGGCGCAGGTCCAGCCGGCGCTTCAGCAGCTTTAAAACTCAATAAACTCAATGTGCCTTGCATTGTGGTTGATAAAGCGCAATTTCCGAGAGATAAAATTTGTGGCGACGGTTTAAGTCATCGCGTGACAGACATCATGAAACGATGGTTATATCCTGAACTTTTTGAAAAATTTGCCGCAGCTACCGATATTCAACTCGATTCGTGGGGATTGCGCGTAGAAGGTACGCGTCGAAATGCTTTTGATATTGGTTATCGTGCTCACTACAACAAAAAAACCGATGCGCCACCTGGATTTACATGCAAAAGGATGTGGTTTGATAATTTTTTAGTGAACGAAGTAAAAACGGCACACAACGTTCAGCTTTTTGAGAATACAGAAATAACAGCATTCACAAAAACAGAAAATGGTTGGTTACTAACCGACAAGAATAATACTTTACAAATAGAAACGCAGCTTTTGCTGGTCGCTGATGGCGCGCATTCCCGTTTTGCAAGAACGATTGCTGGCATTGAACTTGATGCGCAACACAATATGGCAAGTGTAAAAACTTACTACAAAAATGTTGAACCGCTCCATCCCGATAATTATTTAGAGTTTTATTTTTTAGAAAATTTCTTGCCAGGCTATTTTTGGGTTTTTGCTTTGCCGAATAACGAAGTCAATGTTGGCATTGCAATGGTGAGTGCAGAAGTCGCGAAACGCAAACTCAATTTAAAAAACTGCCTCGAAGAAATTATTACAGAGAATCCCATTTTTAAAGAGCGATTTAAAAACGCTGAACACATTGCGCCGATTCAAGGTTTTGGTTTGCCGCTCGCGAGTAAAAAACGGCAACTCAGCGGTGCGCATTATTTATTGCTCGGCGATGCCGCTTCTTTAATTGATCCGCTCACTGGTGAAGGGATTGCAAACGCCATGCTTTCTGGTGTTGTTGCAGCGGAACAAGCACACAAATGCGTAACGACCAATAATTTTTCCTCCGAAGAACTTGAAAAATATAATACACGCATTTACAGAATGCGCGGCGAAGAGTTTCGCGTGAGTTATTGGTTGCAACAGCAATTCCGAAAAAAATGGTTTTTCAATTCACTCAGTTGGATAGTAGCAAAAAATAAACCTTTGGCGCGCACCTTTGCTTATGTTTTTAACGATGTGAATTTAAAAAAGCAATTGCGTAGCCCTGCTTTTTGGTGGAGTATTGTAAGAAATAAAGTTTAAACGCCAATTAGTAAATCCGTAGGTATGTGTAACTCTTAATGCAAAATACGAATTTGATCTAAAGAAAACTCTTTTTTGCCACTCAGTATTTCCGAAATATTTTTAGAATCAAGTAAGAAATCTAATCCATTTCTATGCAAATTTAATTGTTCTTGGGCTACTTCAATAATTTGAGATAAAGTCGGTTTTATTTTACTTAATGAAAAATGTTTCTCTTCGTATGCATCAACAAGAGTACCAAGTGCGGCAATAAAATCAAGCCTTTTATTTTCTTCAATTTCCGATTCAAATTCTAAATCACATAATTCTTCCAATAAATCACAAGCAGTGAAATACTTTGCTTCATCCGAAAGTGGTAGTATTGAAAGATTTAGATCATCAAACTTACTTACTTTAGCTCTACTTTTTTTAATCTCGTCTGTCATTTTTTAAATATTTTTAATGTCTGAAATTTTATTATACTCAGAGTGAGTATCTATAAACCTAATAAAAACGAGTTGTATTCTTTCATGAAATTCAAATTTAGCAATTAATCTGTACTTAAGTAGGCTGCATTATATAATGATCACTTTTATTATTCAGTTTTGTTCGGCATTGAGCCTCACAAAACTGTCGGAAATTATAGTTTTAGGTCGGCTT
>JAYVVO010000553.1:0-8123 GCA_043786955.1 Saprospiraceae bacterium | reverse complement strand
AGAATCTGCACCTAATGCCACAACATCATCAGCTACGCTATTGTCATTTGTGTAGCGTTGTCCGCTAATTCTTAAAACCCCCATACTTTCATTTGGACTAAAACTCCAATGAGTTACAGGTCTGCTGCTTAAAAATTCATAATCATGATATTTATATTTCCAAACAGCACCATTAATTTTGCAAGCAAAAGTACCAGCACCCGTTTGCGTTTCGGGCGGCAAATCGTTTGGATCATCAGTAGTTTTATTGCATTGAATTGATGCAACACCTACTAAAAGTAGCAACAAATAATAACACAGTTTCATCATAGGAATTGGCGATAAAAATAAATTATTAATATCGTTTTCAAAATTAAGCCAATCAAAGAATAAACACAATTTTGATTGTCATAGCTAAGTCAAAATATTGCTATGATTGAAAATAGCGATTTTCCCAGATAGATTGCTAGATAAATTTTTCTTTAAAGTGATTTATTTTAAATTCCCTCACCAATTTTTTGCTCGCGCACAATTGGTTCTAATTTCCCTAAAACTGTAGTATCTTCTATCGTTGAAGGCGATGCAAAAGGTTTTGCATCAATAGTATGGCGCATAATTTTAAATAAAACTTTCGAAGGGAGACTTAACTAAGCTAAAAACGACAACGGTATGTTTAAAAGAAATCATAATACAAATTTTTTCTCACACTGGTTCGACTAATTTTTTTTCAATTTTAAGATGCGAGGGCTACGAAAAAAATTCAGTTTTGGATTTTAAATTCTGTTAGTTTTTTATTATTTTTTCCAATTAAGCCAATTTTGTGGTCAAAAATTGATTTATTTTTCATAAAATTAAACTTTTTTTAACTTAGGTATTGACACGTATCATATAAAGGAATAATTTGCAGCATAATTCACATTAATAGAGATGTTTTAAATCTCTCCTCCATGAACGCTCACTTTAAGTTGTAATTTTATTACAATCCTTTTGACCAATGCTCTCAATCATTCCATGCGCAACCGATTTTAATTGTATTTTCATTTTTTATTCATTATTTACGGTGAGCATCCGTTACAGCATTGCATAACATGAAATTAAATTGTACAGTTTTAAGATTTGCCTCTAAACCTTGTAATATAAATAAAGTTATCCCATATTTAGAAAAAATAGCAACAGTAAATAAGTTGCAAAGCGATAAACACTCCGATGTTCTTGTAAGCGTAACCGAAGCAGTTAATAATGCCATTTTGCATGGCAACGGTTGCGATGAAAAAAAGGTTGTTGAAATTCACGCGGTGATAAAAGGAAATGTATTGAGTTTTACGATTTCGGATCAAGGTAAAGGTTTTGATTATAATAATTTACCCGACCCAACTTCTTTTGAACGTTTGTGCGAGTGCGGTGGCAGAGGCGTTTTTTTAATGCGCCAATTAAGCAACGGTTGTCGCTTTCAGAATAACGGCAGAACTGTATCCATTGATTTTAAAATTGCATAATTTACAAACTAAAAAAAATATCTGAATCAGGTTTTGGAACTAATCCAAAACCTGATTCTTTTTTGAGCAAAATTTTTCCTTCCTCTAATTGTGGCAACTCGAAAGGATTATTAGCAATCAGCCAAGCCCCATCTAAATCTACAAAATCGCATTGAGGCGCCAAAGCACTCGCAGCATTAATAGCGCAACTACTTTCTGTCATGCAACCCATCATAACTTTCATTTTTTGTTTTCGCGCCAACGCAATCATTTTTTGTGCTTCATTTATTCCACCACACTTCATGAGCTTAATATTTATGCCGTGAAATGCGCCACGCAAATCATAAACATCGTTTAAATTCTGACACGATTCATCGGCAATCACAGGCAAGGGCGAATTTTGAGTGATATAAGCGTTTCCCTCCAAATTCGATTTACTCATCGGTTGCTCAATCATCAAAACATTTTGCGATTTCAGCCAATGAATAAAATCAACGGCTTCATTTTTATCGGTCCAACCTTGATTCGCATCCACATAAAGTGGTTTATCGGTATTACGTCTAATAATTTCAATAATATTTTTATCGTTTTTTGTGCCAAGTTTAATTTTTAAAACCTTAAAATCTTTAGCTTCTTCTATTTTAAGTTTTAAAATTTCTTCCGAATCAATGCCGATTGTACACGATGTGACGGGCATTTTTTCGGAATCAGAACCAACGATTTCCCAAACAGGTTTGTTGTAAATTTTTCCAATCAAATCGAAGAGCGCGGTTTCTATGGCTGCCAAAGCAGGCGTATTAATTCCAATATTTTCTTTGATGGGTGAAAGATCAAATTCGCCAACTTCTAAACTTAAGTTATTGAAATAATTTAGTTGGTTAACAGCTTTAAAATATTTTTCGCAAGACTCAGGCGTTACTTTTAAATAAGGCGGAAGTGCTGCTTCGCCAAAACTTGTAAAACCGTTGTATCGAAGTTTAATAAAAACGCAGGGTGTTTCGTTTCTGGCATAATTAGCGATTCTGAAAGTATGTTTAAGTTGAATCGGATAAAATAAAAATTCGAGTTTCATTTTAAAATTTTAGAATTAAGTCGTAAAGTTACGCATGAATAGGATTATTATAAAAACTTTGGAACGAATGTCTCCAGAAGACTTATTGGCTTTTGCTAAACTTAATCAACCTTTGCTTTGCGAACTTAATGCCAATGGATCTATAACGCTGATTGAACGCGAAAAATCGCGAAAAAAATCGCGCATCAACCATTTTATTGACGCGCTCAAAGAATGGCAAATAGAAAACAATTTAGGTTTTTTACCCGACGAAAATACAGGTTTTGTTTTGCGGAATGGTACTATTCGCCACCCCATTCAAACGTGGTTGAGAACTTTTAAAAAAGAAAAATACATAGAACATCTTTTAGAAATTGCACCCGATTTTGTTTTTGAATGTATAACTGAGGACGATTCGATAGAACTTATTGCGCAACGTGCGCAAAATTATATTATAAACGGTGTACAAATGATTTGGTTTTTAGATGAAACAGCACAAACTGTTACTGTTTTTTCTCAGAATGAATCCAAAAAGGTTTTCAATTTTAATGAAAAAATGAGTGCCGATAGTACCATGTTCAAGTTTGAATTTGTGTTCAAATAAATTTAATGAATAACGCCTAATTTAAAAATTTTTTGAATCAGTAAAAATCCAATTGTTTTTAGAAAATATTAAAATTAATAAAAACCAAAACCAAAAAATTAGCGTTATTTGCATTTAACTTGTGACTTCTCACATTATTACGCGCTTTACAATGACTTCTACGACCAACAAGACAGATATAAATGCTTCGAGTATTGATTTTCAAGATACTGCGGTGGCGTTTGCCTACAAAACGGGTAAAGAATTAAAGAAAACTGAGTGGCTTTTTTCGATGATGCAAAATCCGAGAATTGTTAAATTGGGCAATACTTTAGCAATAAAAGCCATTAAATGGAATTTGCCATTTGCGCAATTAGTAATAAAAAATACCATTTTCAAACAATTTTGTGGAGGTACGACATTGCTCGAAACATCGAAAGCTTTAAAAACACTTTCCAATAAAAATGTCCAAACAGTTCTTGATTATGGTGTTGAAGCAAAAGATTCGGAAGAAGATTTTAATCGCTGTATGGTTGAAAACATGCGCGCCATAGATTTTGCACGTCAAATTGGGAACGTGCCTTTTGTGGTTATAAAAATTACAGGTTTGTTGTCTTTTGATTTATTGGAAAAACTCCAAACGAATGCACCGTTGACGAATGATGAAAATGCCACGTATTTTAATGGTTCAAAACGGATTGATGCGATTTGCAACCATGCGCGCGAAAAGAAAATAAAAATTTTAATTGATGCCGAAGAATCATGGGTTCAAGATTCGATTGATCGGATTGCGAACATGATGATGTCGCGCTACAATAAAGATTCTGCGGTTGTTTATAATACGTATCAATTTTACAGGCACGATAGATTAGATTTTCTCAAAAAATCGTTTGAAGCAGCGCAAGAAAAAAATTATTTTCTCGGCGCAAAACTTGTGCGCGGTGCTTACATGGAAAAAGAACGCACGCGGGCGGAAAAAATAAATTACAAAACACCCATCAATCCCGATAAAATTTCGACCGATAGTATGTACAATGATGCACTTTTGTTTTGTGTGTCTAATTATGAACGCATCGCTTGCATGAACGCGACGCACAATGCACAGAGTACACGCTTATTGGTTGATGTGATTGAAGAAATGAAGATTCCAAAAAATCATCCTCATTTTTATTTTTGCCAACTCTATGGCATGAGCGATAACTTGACTTTTAATTTAGCAAAAGCCGGATACAATGTTGCAAAATATGTCGTCTATGGTTCTGTTCACGATGTAGTACCTTATTTAATGAGGCGCGCGCAAGAAAACACCTCCGTCACAGGCGATGCAGGCAGAGAACTTACTTTAGTAAGAAAGGAATTAAATCGGCGCAAGATTTAACTTTAGAAGTATAATTTTTAGGAATAGAATAACGTTAGTTGTAATGAAATGTTAAAAACTAATAAATGATTTTTTTTAACGAGTTCACTTCTTACTTTTATTCATCCGATTTAATACGCTACTAAACTTCATTTTAAAGATGCGCAAAACCTTTACTTACGCAATAGTTTTATTTTTCACCAACGTCATTGCTTTTGCTCAATCCAAACAAATTCGGATGCAACCTGATGTACGTTTATACAATGCCTTCGATAAAAAATTTGTAGAAGATATTGCCGCCAATGATTCTTTTTGGCTTCTAAAAAGTAATTTTTATTTGACGAATGCTGCATTTTTTTCTGAAATATCGAATGTGAAAGAGCAAGATGTGGATAATATATCTTTAGTGCATTTAAAAGATACGACCAACTTTAATATTTACCTGTTCGAGCGTGACCAAAAAATTAAGCGCGACTACTATACCTACACTGTTTATAAAATTGCCGAATATCCTCAATTGTATTTAGTCTATTATCCTACCCACGATTATATCGAAAATTTTAACCGATTTTTAAAATTAGCTCAAAGCAATTAGCTATGAACTATGAGATGCCCACTTTTACTCTCAGAAAAAAAGCATCACTATTAGACTAAAACTTAAAATTAAAGCATGAAGAAAATATACAGATCAGAGCAAAAGGCAAAAGGCAAAAGGCAAAAGGTAAATGCGACTAAGCAAATAGTAACTTATGTTTTCTATCCTTTGCAATTTGCCTTTTGCTTTTTGCATTTTGCTCTTTACCCTTTGTCTTTTGCTTTTTGCTTTTTGCTTTTTGCATCTTCGGCAAATGCTCAAATCATTATAAAAAATGGTACAGCGGCAGCGTGTGGTGGATTATTTTACGATTCGGGCGGACCCAACGCTGGATATAAAGCCAACGAAAATTATACGTTTACCATTTGCTCCAACGATCCTAAAAACAATCACATCAGTCTCGGTTTTAATTATTTGGATATTAGACCAGGTGATGATCTTTGTTTTTTTGACGGTAAATTGCCAACGGACTCTTTACTTGCTTGTGCTTCCGACTTAGTGAATAATTCTAATTCGATAGTTGAAACGACATCAAAAAATGCGTCGGGTTGCATCACTGCGCGATTTAGATCGGATGCGACCGATCAAGGCGGTGGTTGGGCAATGTTTATTACTTGTATTCCTTCTTGCCAAACGGTGAAAGCTGTTATTGATGCCACTACGCCAGTTGTTCAACCTAAAGATACAGGTTACATTGATGTGTGTCCGAATGTGACGATGGTTAATTTTAAGGCGCATGGTATTTATCCGCTCAATCATTACGCATATTCTCAATCCGATTCGCTTTCTAAATTTGAATGGAATTTTGAAGATGGGTCTTCGGTAGCTTATGGCACAAACGTGTCACATGTGTTCACGCAATCGGGTGGTTACAAAGTACGATTGACAGTGATAGATACATTCGGTTGTAAAAATGTTAATTACATTAGTCAGCGGGTACGCGTTTCACCGAAGCCAGCGTTTAACATTGGCACCATACCGAATAATATTTGTGTCGGAACGAGTGTGCAACTCAATAGTCGCGTCGACAAATTGGATAAATCTTTTTCTTTATCAGCCCAACCGAACACAGGCATTTTTTCTCTGCAAGGTATTCGATCTGGTAGATTGTTTATTCCAGACGACTCTTCTAGGGTGTATCAAACGAGCATCAACTTTTCAGATTTTAACCCCGGGCAAGCCTTCACGCAAGCAAGCGATTTATCGCGATTGTTTGTGAACATGGAACACTCGTTTGCGCGCGACTTAGAAATTAAACTTATTTGTCCGAATGGTCAATCGTCAATCGTTCATAAATATGATTATCCGACGCGTTTTACAAATAAAATTAAACTCGGATTACCAAACTTAAATGATGCGCGCGGCAGTTTGGCTGATTTATTAGACTCGACAAAAAATCCACCTGGTTTTGGCTATACGTATGGTTGGACAAATGCGAGCACGCGCACTTGGCGTTCTTTCACTACGCCATCGCCAGGCGAAATATTTTTACCCGCAGGCGATTACAAACCCGAACAACCTTTCTCAAACTTAGTGGGTTGTCCACTGAATGGCGAATGGAAATTGCAAGTGCGCGATTTATTCAACTACGATAATGGTTGGATTTTTTATTGGGGAATTGATTTTAATAAATCGCTCTACCCTGTTCCAGAAACTTTTAATACAAAAATTACGACGCATGGTTGGCAAATGAATCCGACGATTGTAATGTACAATACGGATTCTGTTTTTGCGCGACCTGCGAATGCGGGTGTAGCGACGTATAAATATGTTACGGTGGACGATTTTGGTTGCGCTTTCGACACAACTGTCACCGTTTCAGTTTTGCCAAAATATGCACCCAACTGTAAAATGTGCGATCAAACGTTTAATTCACTGCGCGATACCGTGACGTGTTACACGGGCATACCGATTAATTTAGATAAATCAGCTTTAAAAACAGTGAATGAGCGTATTAAATTTGAAGCATTTCCGCAAGCTAAATTAGATAGTACAACTGCCAATGCAGCATCGCCTTTCGTTTCGATTTTACCAGTCAATTATATTTTCCCTCAAAAAATCCTTGCTACTTTACAGACTTTAGATTCGGTATGCGTTGACATTAGTACGCAATCTACGCGTAATTTTATGATTGATTTACAATCACCTTCAGGACAGAAACTAAGATTATTTGATAAACATGGTACAGTTGGCGCAAACCAAATGCACAAAATGTGTTTCTCACCGAGTGCAACGCAAAATATTAGTTCTGCCGCACCACCTTTTAGTGGTTTGTATCAACCAGAAGGCGGTAAATTGGCGTGGGATTCGCTTAAAGGTGCAACTCTAAATGGTAATTGGAAGTTAGTTGTTAGTTTAGTTGATAGTTGTTCGTTGCTCGTTGATCGTTTAAGAGTACTCTGCGACGAACAACGAGCAACGAGCAACGAGCAACTAAATTCTTGGTTTTTATGTTTTAAAGGGGGTAACGATTTAAAGTATACCTGGAAATCCGCTAATGCGCTTTCGTGTACGAATTGTCCGACGCCTGTGGTTCAACAAGTTATAGGCAATGCGATATATTCTGTCAGTATCACAGATAGTTTGAAATGTCTATATCGGGATTCCGTCAAAGTTCAAATTAAAGATTCTCTGCGCGTTTTAAACGCAGCGGTTTCAAAAATTAATTACCACGATGTCACTTTTACGTGGTCAGCCACTCCAAGAGTTACACTCTATGAAGTGAGCATTAACGGTGGCGCTTGGCAACCTGCGAATGGCATTTTGCAGCACACCGCCAAAAATTTACCGAGTGGACAAACGGCTAATTTTGCAGTTCGCGCTGTTAGAGACGTTACATGCAACGTCTGTACTGACTGCGGCATTCAACCTTCTGCACTCGTCGCAAAAACTTTAGCGTGTCAAGCAACCATCGGGACGGGTGCAAACAGAAAATTAATTATTGATTCTATAAAATGTTATAACGGTAAAAGCCCATCCATTAATTTTAAATATGCGCAAGGTTTTGCGCCTTATACTTTTATTATTGACACGCTGCAACAGACTTCAGATGGTGTTTTTGTAAATAAAATTCCTGCGGGGAC
>JAYVVO010000552.1:0-20837 GCA_043786955.1 Saprospiraceae bacterium | reverse complement strand
AGTTTTGTTTTTTTAGGGCAGACATATAATGCGGCTGGGACGTATAGTGTTGTGGCGCCGAAGAAAAATTTTTTGGGGTGTGATTCAGTCATTTCGCTGCGCCTAACTTTTTTGACAACGTCACTCAATGTTTCAAAATCAAATGATTTAACGTGTACACTTAAAACGGCGCAGTTATCGGTTACGGTTAATAGCGTTACGCCGAACGGTGCCACTTCAACGTTTGAATGGAAAGGATCCAATAACGCAATTATTGGCACAAGCAATGTGGTGACAGTGAACGCGGCGGATGTTTATACCGTGACGATTAAAACAAGTTACCAAAATACGACGTGTACGGATTCAAAAATGGTAACACTAAAAAATATTGGGGCCGCTGTTCCTAAAGCTATCATTGTTTCGCCGAACACGATTTGTAATGGTCAAGCGAATAGTTTTAGCGTATCGAATACGGATGCAGATACAAAATCGGTGAGTTGGACGGCGAGTAATGGAACAGTTGTCGTGAATGGATTCAATGCAGCGTTTACACCGAGTGCGAATAATGCAAAACTGTGCGCGGGTATTACGAATGCGTGTGGTGTGGGCGATACGTCGTGTGTGAGTGTGGTGGCTAAAGAGGCACCGATTAATCCTGATTTTGTGGGCGTGTTTAATACGTGTCCCGCGTCGCAACAAAATTATATCATCACGCAGTCGCAGGCAAATGTAAACTACACCTGGAGCGTTACGAACGGAACAATTATAGGTAGTAGCACTGGCTCAATCGTGTCTGTTCAATGGAATAGCACGGATGGAAAAGTGTGTGTAACAGCTTCGAATGGTTGTGGCAATCCGTTGCAAGTGTGCAAAAATGTGTCGGTGTCGAGTGCCAGTGCGAATAAAAACGCGATCGTGGGGAGAACAAATTTTTGTGCGGGTGAAAGTTTAACGTATAGTATTGCGGTGGGTGCAACGGATAAAGTGCAGTGGTCTGTTCCGACTGGGTTTACGGCGCAGTCTAAAATTGATAGTAATGTGTTGGTCGGTGTGGCGAATAATGGTTTCACAGCGGGTAAATTGTGCGTGAGTATTATCAACAGCTGCAACGTGCGCAGCGATACGTGCCTAACGCTTTTAATTTCTAATTCTACGCCGGATAGCGTGCCTATAATTTTTAATAATGGAATTTGTAGCGATGATACGTCCACCTTTTCGCTACAAACATTGGACCTCTTCAGGGTCGTGAATTGGAATTTGCCGACGGGTGCAAAAATTGTGAGCGGTGCGAATACAAAAACGATTCGTGTCGTGTGGCAAAATGCATTATTGGGTGCGCCGCTTGGTGCGACGTACTTTAATAGTTGCAATGCATCTCGGACGACGACGGTTTTTGTAACGGTTAAAGATGCTGTCATCAATGCGCCGAACATGGATGGACCGAAACTCGCGTGTCCGAAAACGCGCTCGACGTATTCTATACCGCAACAATCGAGTGGAATTAGTTATACTTGGCGTATTCCGTCGGGTGGAACGATTGAAGGCAGAACAGACTCAAGCGTAATTAAAGTTTTTTGGGATAGCGCGACAACAGGTGATGTGTGTGTGGATTTGCAGAACGCGTGTAAGGTCAAAAAATCGGTGTGTCTTTCGGTGGATGTGCGCTCGACCATTGATTCGCTGCCGATTAGTGGTTCAACTGTTGTTTGTGCCGATAGCTTAGGTCAGTTTTCCGTGTCGTTTGATGAAAATGCGGATTCGTATTTTTGGCGACCACCCCTTGGTGCAACCATTATGTCGGGCGCTGGAACGAATCAAGTGAAGATAAAATTTCCTTCGGGTACTTCGGGTAATGTGTGCTGTTATCCGAACGGCGGTTGCGCGGATGGTACGAAAAGTTGTTTTTTTGTTTCAGTGATTGATCCGCCAGCACTTCCGTCACAAATTTCTGGTAATGCGTCGGTTTGTGTCGGCGATACAGTGCAATTTTCGATAATACCCACAGCCGGAACGCTGGGTATCAATTGGCGCGTGCCGCAAAATTTAGAAGTCTTAGCGGGTTTGTTTTCTAAAATAATCACCGCCGTCGTGCGCGATACGTTTTCGGATAATGTCTGTATGAGTCCGCAAGGTAATTGTAAAAATATAAAGCAAGTTTGTCTGCACGTTGTCTCTTCGCAACTTCCTACTCCGAAGATTGTAGCTGACACGAGCGTGTGTTCTAAAAATTTTACGCTACACATATCCAACCCCGTTGGGGTCGGGGTCTATCAATGGCGGTTGATTCAAGCGCCGATAGGTGGCACTGCGACGATCACGCAACGAACAAATACAGACGTTACATGCAATGTCTCTACGAATATGGTTGGCGTTTTTGTTTTTAGTGTCACTCAGTCGAATGGTAATTGTAAAAAAGAAGTCACGACGCGCGTTAAAATCCGCACCGCGCCCTTAATTACAAATGTCACTTCGCTGTGTACGCGCGAATCGGATTATTACACCGTCAGTTTCACAATGTCATCACCGAACGCGCAACAATTTGTAGTCAATGGCTCAACTTCTGGCAGCGCGCAAGGCAATTCATTCAGTTCTTTTTTTATAAAACAAAATACGCCCTATTGGTTTGTTGTGACGGATGAATCGGGGTGCACCTCAGATACGTTGCGTGGACAAGTGAATTGTCCGTGTTACAGTCAAGCGGGAAATATTACGAGCAATAATACAACAGCGTGCTATGGCGATTCGATAAAAATCCAAAAAGCCACAGCTTCGGCTTTAGATAGGAATGACACAGAGGAGTTTATTTTGTATAGCGTTGCTGCGAATGGTTCAAAACAATTTTTACAGCGCAATAAAACGGGTATTTTTGTTTTCGATTCTACTAAAATGTCGCGCAATATTTTTTACACCGTACAATTATTAGTCGGAGATTCGCTTAAATCACTAAATTCTTTGACATCGAGCATCGTTGATACCACTGCTCGGTGTTTTTCTTATTCCTCGAACAGCTTAAAAGTTAATTTCCGAAGCCCATACAACGCTTCCATTTCGTTCGATACCATTGTTTGTCCGTTGTCGCTCGCTTCCGCGCAGTTTTCAACCAACGCACCGCGCAATGTTACTTTTACTTTAACAGAAAGCACAAATTCTTTGGGATATTTCAACGCCACAAATGGTTCAAAACTTACCATCAGACCGAGCACATCGGGTTATATAAAATTATTAAATCCAAAAGATGATGCTGGATGCGTAGTGCGTTCACTCGATTCAACATTCGTAAATGTGCGCAATCTTCCAATTGCAAAAGCCGGAGACAACCAAGCGATTTGCGCGCGAACAACAACACTCAACGCTAATGTCGACACTTTAACCACTAATGGACATTGGGAAAGTTCAAACAGTGCTGTTATTGCTTCGCACAAGAGTGCAACCACAAAAGTAAGTAATTTAGAAAACGGTAAGAATGTTTTTGTTTGGGTGGTTTCCGATAAAGTGTGCCCTACTTTTGAAGTCCGAGATTCGGTGAACATTTTTTTACCTTTTATTCCCAAAACAAATTCGTTATCACTTATTACAAAAGTGGGTGTTCCAATCAGTGCCAATTTAGTAGAAGCTGCGCCAAACGGCACATACACCATTACGCGAGTGAGCGACCCGAACACTGGGCGTTTTGATTTTTTCTCGGACGGCAAATTTAATTACATCCCCGATAGCAAATATGTAGGCATCGTAAAATTTAAATTTGTTATTTGCAGCGCGCTCTGCAATGCCGTTTGCGATACAGGCGAAGTGCGTATTTTAATCAATGCGGATTCAACCAACATTATTTCTATTTCCGATACAGTTGAAGTACCCAACGCTATTACACCGAATGGCGATGGCAAAAACGATTATTTACAAATTGACAATTTATCTTTCTATCCGAATAACGAACTCCTTATTTTTAATCGCTGGGGAGAAACCGTTTTTCAGGCAAAACCTTACAATAACGATTGGTCGGGAAATAATCAGACTAACTCACCGTTACCCGTCGGTACCTATTATTATTTGCTGCGCTTAGACGTAAATAATGGAAAAATTTTAAAAGGCGATATAACGATATTGAGAAATTAACTATGAGCTATGAGCTATGAGCTGCCAAACGTGAGCAGGGCTCATAGCTCATAGCTCATAGCTCATAGCTCAAAGCTAACTTATGCAACTCAAAAACGATTTAAATATAGGTTTAGGCATCGGTATTATTCTACCAATTGTAGTGTTCTTCTGTTTGTTCGGTGCCAACGAAGCTTTTCATTTACCTTTTAAAACGAGAACTATTGCGCTCATTGCGCTGTTTATAAACACGATACCGATCCAACGTTTTGGCAAAACAAAAATGCTAAAACTTTCGCGCGGTGCCGTAATTGCCACATTTATTTTGTGTATTGTTTGGCTCATTTGGTTTTTACCAGAAATTATCAGCCATGAGCTTTGAGCTATAAGTTTTGAGCTATGAGCATATCAACTAATTAATTATGACTAATTCTGATGATCTCTATGTTGTAGAGAACGACGCGCTCACAGTGGCGCTAAAAAATTTAAACCGAAAAGGTTTCATGGATATGCCCATTGATCCGACGCTGGATTTGGTTCAAGAAATTAAAAAACTTAAGAAAGAGCGCAATGCCGTTATTTTAGCGCACTATTACCAATACAGTGAGATTCAAGACATTGCCGACTACATCGGCGACAGTTTACAACTTTCGCAACAAGCCGCAAAAACAAGTGCCGATACGATTGTGTTTGCGGGCGTACATTTTATGGCAGAGACCGCAAAAATTATTTCGCCCCATAAAAAAGTGCTTCTACCCGATTTAAACGCTGGTTGTTCACTCGCCGACTCGTGTCCTGCCCCGTTGTTTAAAAAATTTAAAGAAAAATACCCCGATCACGTTGTAGTGAGTTATATCAATTGCACAGCGGAACTCAAAACGCTGACCGATATTTGTTGCACCTCGTCGAACGCCGCGCACATCATTGAGAGTATTCCGAAGGATAGAAAAATTATTTTCGCACCCGACAGAAACCTCGGCGCATACCTGATTAAAAAAACGGGTCGCGACATGGTTTTATGGAACGGTGCATGCATGGTACATGAAATTTTCTCGAACGAAAAAATTACTAAACTCATGCACCGCCATCCAGAAGCTTTACTCATTGCGCATCCCGAATGTGAAGCACCACTGCTCGAAAAAGCACATTACATCGGCAGTACAGCAGGATTACTAAAATTCACGCAAGAAAATCCGGCTAACGCATTTATTGTCGCCACCGAAGCGGGCATTATTCATCAGATGCAACTCAAATCGCCGCATAAACTATTTATACCTGCACCGCCGACAAACAACTGCGCTTGCAATGAATGCCCGCACATGAAACGAAATACTTTAGAAAAACTCTATCTCTGCATGAAATACGAATTACCCGAAATTATTTTACCCGACCGCGTACTTAAAGAAGGCAGAGCATGTATAGATAGAATGCTGGAACTGAGCGTTTAGCTATGAGCTATGAGCTATGAGCCACCGCTCGCGAATGGCAGCTCAAAGCTCATAGCTCATAGCTCATAGCTTCTCATCTTTTATGATAAATATTATTCAGCGTTTGAGAAAAAACGATGACACACGTTTCTAATTCTTCGTAAGTAATTTTACTATGTGCAAATTGTTTGAGGCGCGCTTTTTCGTCAATCACACGGCGCACCAAATTCTCGTAATAGTTGTTCTCACCAAAGGCTACTCTTTCACTTTTTAATTTCGAGGAATCTAACGATTCCTTCTCACTAAAAGCTTGCTTAAGCCCCTTCTCACTAAAAGTTTCCTTCAGTAAAAGTGCCCGCGACCACGCCTCAATACTATCCGCCAACATTAAAATCGTTTCCTCTTTGCTGCGCGGTGTAGGACCATCATATCGGAATTGCGCGCGCTCTTTGTCGGTCAGCTCGTGAGCGCCTTGCGCTGTGCGCTTTTGGCTTTGCGCTTTATTTAAAAAATACTCCACATTCGTTGTGCCATGATGCGATTTTATAAACGCAGAAAGTACGGGCGGCAAATTATATTTTTGAACATATTCCACACCACGCGCCACGTGATTGATAATAATGTGCGCCGAATCAAACGGACTGAGGTCGTCATGCACGTTTTTACCCGTCTGATTTTCAATAAAATATGTCGGGTTATCCATTTTGCCCACATCGTGATACAATGCGGCAACTTTCAGAAGCACGTCATCTGCGCCAATTGCTTTTGCTGCCGCTTCGCTCAAATGCGCCACTTGAAGCGAATGTTGGAACGTACCCGGTGCTTTTAAATACAAATCGCGCAACAAAGGGTGATTAATATCGCTCAACTCTGCCAGCGTAATACTCGATGTAAAACCAAAAATTTGACCCAACAGCGGAATCAACGGATAGGCAATGAGTGTGAGGAAACCATTTAGAATCAACCAAATAAAAATTTTCCAATCAATACCCCGCAAATTAGGTGCCTCAATAAGCGATAATCCCAAATAACCCAACACATACACACTCGTCACAATAAAAATACTCTGAAAAAAATTGCGCCAATACCGCGTCTCAAAACGCGAAAAAGCGATCACCAAACCCGTCAATAATTGTAAAAAAATAAATTCATACGGCGTTGCTACAATCAGCCCGACAATTAAAACCGTCACCACGTGCGTGATGTACGCCATTGTCAGGGGAGAGCTATGCGCTTTGAGCCATGAGCTGCCATTCGCGAGCGGCGGCTCATGGCTCAAAGCTAATAGCTCATGGCTGCTCTCTGGCTCATGGCCTAGAAAATTCTTCACTAAAATCGGTGCAATACAAAAAGGCAATAAATGCACATCCAAAAACCCCGTACTTTTAATCGCTATCATTAAATACGTGTGCAAAACAATCAATCCATACAAAAAAATAAGCCACCGCACATCCTTGAAATACGCGGCATAAAAATACTTGAAATAAAAAAAATACAATACAAACACCAGCGACACTAAAAGCAAATATCCAATAAGTACCGTCACGTGCTGCCGAGAACTAATATATTCCGTTTCGTATTGCTCCTTGTACGACACCAATTTCTGATACACTTCAGGCGTAATCGTTGCGCCGCGTTGCACAATAACATCCCCCCGTCGCACCAATCCGCGCGCTGCCACAATTTTATCTACCTGCTGCTGTTTAAATTCCTTCGTTTTCTGGCTGTCAAATATTACGTTCGGCGATAAAAATTCTTTCAACGTTAAATATAAAAAAGCAGGCTCTTTAAATCGGCTTTGGGTGAGCGTATCTTTAATTTGTTCCAGCACTTTTTCAGACGTAGATATCGTTTCGAGGGATTCTTTTTCAACTTCATTACCCCTAATAATTTGCACCTTAAAGCCTTTAGCTATTAGCTGTGAGTTGTGAGCTTCCGCTCGCGCACTGGGCTCATTGCTCATAGCTAAAGGCTCAGAACTAATAATGCCGCGCAGTAGCAAGCGCTCTAAAAATTTTGAACCATAATTTTCATAAATTTCATTATTTTTAGCGACATCAGGAAAATCGTTTTTACTGCGTTTCAGTAATTCCTCGAAATTATTTTCAAATTGCTTTCGGCGCGTTTTTATATCTGTTAAATCAATTCTGTAAAAAGGCGCAATATCGTTTTCAACCTGTGCAAGTTCAGATTTTAATTCTTCTGCATTTTTTTTTATCGGGAAATCAACATTGGATATTAAATCATTGTAAAGCCACGTTTGACCTAACTCAAAAGGATACCTAAATTTAGCACTCACAGGAAAAACCAGCGCTAATAAAAAAACATAGAAGGCAGGCACTAAAAAGTGAAAATGGCGCGTTAAAAAATCGAGAATTTTAGAAAAAAGTCGCTGCATTTTTACTTGTGGAGTCAGTATTAAAAATTAAAAGCTAAACCTAAAGCTCATTTTATTTTTTAATTCTTAATTTTTAATTGAAAAAATCAAATTTAGTATTAATTTTGGAAAGAATTGTACACTATAATACATTTTAACATGAAAAATTTCATTTCTTCGGTTCTTGTTGTACTGTTTTGCGCGCATTTATCTGCCCAAAACTATTATTTAATTTACACGCAACCTGGCGTTGATAAGTTAGAATATCAATTCACGGCGCAAAACTCTTTGGTTTATTCTGCTTACAGATTCAAAGAAGATAAAAAGAATTTCTTTTTCGATACTGGATTAGAATCGCCAGAACAAATAACAAAAGTTCCAACAAGTTGGATTAATATTAATGCAGTTACCATAAATTCCAGTTTTGTGAATGACGTTAATGCGCATACGGTGAGGTTTCACATCTTAACGCCTTACGCTAACGGTTACGCGGCTAATACGGTTGGCTCTGCGCGTGTAATTGAAAATACTACTCAAGGAATGTATTTTAACGATGCAACGGCAGAATTTAATTTTGACCCAAATAAACCACCCGTTAGCGGTCAAGATATTTCCGTCCCCCGCGATTTATCCATCGCAAAAGCGGCAGTTTTTTTAACCGATCAGACGACTGCGTGTAATTCTAAAGCGTACGCATTCAAAAGTGTGCCATTGCAAACGTGCGTTTCAGAATTTAATGCTTTGGTTCATCCGCAATGGGGAATTTTGAGAGAAACGAATGGAAATGGTGAAAATAAAAATTTTGAATTGGTTAGAATAAATGGCTCAGAGGTTTGCCCATATATTAATGGTCAAACAAAAAATGCAATAGCCTATTTAAAAGAAATGCCTGTAACTTATGAAACGCCATCTGTTCCTAAAGAATATTCCGTAGAAGTAGTTAGAGGTAAGTCAACTGCTGATACAAATTTTCCTAAAGAATTTGCTCCCAATAATTCTGATATCACCCAAAGCGATAATTTTGGCGCCACTGATCCATGCGATATGGTGGCTGCTCCGAACGAATATATTGTAAAACAAGGCGATAATTTAAACAGTATTGCCCGCGCCAATAATTTAACCGTTAATGGATTGAAGGCATTGAACAAGATGTCTTCCGATATAATTTTTGCGTGTACAAAATTAATTGTGGTTGATTATAATTCTGCACCAACACCAACCGCTCAAACTAATGCTTATGTAACATCTGTACCGAGTGAATACAATGTAGAAGTTGTTAAGAAAAATAATTATAACGATTTGAATGTTGAGCCGCAATCTTTACGCGTTGACAATGCGCCATGCAATCTTCAAGTTATTGAAGGCGAACATTTGGTACGCGATGGTGAAACGCTTGCACAAATTGCAGAGTTATATAACACGAACGTAAATGCAATTGTTGAATTAAATAATTTGAACGAAAGCGACATTGCACCCTGCACCATTTTAAAAATTCCAGAGCCAAATTTAATTTATGCGCCTGTGCCAATATCTGATGCTGTTTTACCAACAAATTATAACGTTCAAGTCGTCAAGAGAAAAAATGTTGACGATAATAATGGTTTATACATGAATACTGTAACGACTAAAGCACCAAAAGTTGTTTGTAATGTTTCAGCAAAGTCGAATGAGTATGTCGTTCAATCGGGTGATAATATTTTTTCTATTGCACGTAAATATGGTATTCCTGCGCACCACATTATGGCTTTAAATAAATTGAAATCAAATACAATTCGCCCTTGCGAAGTTTTAAAAATAGCTGCTGATGCAAAGCCGGAAAAAGTTGTAATAAAAAGCGTAAAGAAAAAATCAAAACCCATAGTAACTTCAAAAGGTGTAAAAAAAACTACGCCTAAAAGTGTTGAAAATGTCGCTGTTTCCCCTAATTTAATTATTAGAAAAGGTACAGGCATTTATGTCGTCAGAAAAGGAGAAACTGTCAAAGAATTGTGTCTGCGCAATAATATCAGCGATTTAGAATTTAGACGGATTAATAACTTGAGTGCAACGGAAGAACCTTTAGCAGGTCAAGTTGTGAAAACAGAATTATGTAATTGTTCAGCAGATATCGGACCTGTGCCTTTAGCTTACAATGTAAAATCTGTAAAAGTTAGACCGCTTACCACTCCAATTGAAAGTGTATTGGATTCAACTTCAGTAAGTTTAAATTCTGTACCCGTTCAAGATAGAAAATACCACGTTGTTGAAGAGCATGAAACGCTGTATTCTATCTCGAAAAAATATTCGACCAGTGTTCAGAAACTTAAAGACCTCAATAACTTAACAGATTCCGATATTATTTCGCCGAAACAAGTTTTAGTGCTCCAATGAAAATTGAAAATAAATCTGTTTGGTTTACGGTTTGCGTGGCAGCTTTAGGCTATTTTGTAGATATTTATGACATTCAAGTTTTTCGCGTTGTCGGTATAGAAAGTTTGCGCGATGGTTTAAAAATACCTGCTGCACAAATTCCGCATTACTTCAACGACGTTTTGTTTAATGTGCAAATGGCAGGCATGCTAATTGGAGGTTTACTATTCGGCATTTTAGGCGATAAATTAGGTCGCAAATCTATTTTGTTCAGTTCCATACTTTTGTATTCGCTCGCCAACATCGCTAATGCTTTTGTAACTAATATTGAACTCTATGTCATTTTTCGTTTTGTTGCAGGGTTTGGTTTAGCGGGTGAAATTGGCGCCGCTATTACACTCACGACAGAAATTATGAGTAAGACCCAACGTGGCTACGGGACAATGGTTATTGTAGCGATGGGTGCGCTCGGTGCAGTGTTTGCCGTTTTCATCAATAGAAATAGTAGCGGTCTGGTTTCAATTATTGGTTTACAACCATGGCAATGCGTTTATATCGTCGGTGGTATTCTCGGTTTATTGCTTTTACTTTTACGCTATCAAACATTTGAATCTGGAATGTTCGATTCTGTAAAAAAAGATGATTCAATCGTTAAGGGCGATTTTCTTTCGCTTTTCAGAGATAAACAAAAACTTTTTAAGTACGTCTGTTGCATATTTATTGGCTTACCAATTTGGTTCGTCATCGGCGTTTTAATTGGCAGATGCCCTGAAATTGCAAAAACGAACGGCGTTACAGGAATCGTGGAATTACCCTTAGCAACTATGTATTGCTATCTCGGACTTTCTTTTGGCGATTTAATAAGTGGTTGGTTAAGTCAAATTTTTAAAAATAGAATTAAAGTAACGGCGGCATTTATTGTTGCATCCTCTACATCTTCGTTGGTTTTTCTTTTCCTAAAAAACGAATCAGTGACGCTTTTCTATTTTTTATGTTTTTTAGGCGGCGCGCTCACAGGTTTTTGGGCATTGTTTGTAACCATTGCTGCCGAACAATTTGGCACAAACATTCGCGCAACCGTTGCTATTACTGCGCCAAATTTTGTGCGTGGTTTTGTCATACCGATTACACTTTCCGTTTCAACTTTAACTTTTTCTTTTGGTATCATTAATGCTGCACTTTGGGTTGGTATTGTTTGTATGTCGTTGGCATTTTTTTCTACACTTTTTTTAAAAGAAACCTTCGGCAAAGATCTAAACTATATTGAAACCCAATAATTAAACCGAAGTACAATTGAACTTTAAATAAGAATTAGGCGTTTAAACATAAACATAATTTTATGGCAGTAGTTGATGAACATATTTCAATTTCGACGGAACAATTAGAACTCATTACTAATTGCGCGAAAGATTTTGCCGAAACGCAAATTCGACCACACTTTATGGAATGGGATGAATCGCAATTTTTTCCCGTTGATCTAATGCACAAATTAGGTGAACTCGGTTTTTTGGGTGTTTTTATTCCCGAAGAATTTGGTGGATCGGGTTTGGAATACCACGCGTATTCAAATATTATTCAAGAAATTGCAAAAGTTTGTGGCTCAATTGGTTTAAGCGTTGCAGCGCATAACTCGCTCTGCACTAATCATATTTTCACATTTGGCAACTACGAACAAAAAATGCGTTGGTTACCCAAATTAGCAAGTGGTCAACACATTGGTGCTTGGGGATTAACGGAAGCGAACACAGGTTCGGATGCGATGCGAATGAAGACGACTGCAAAAAAAGATGGCGATTATTATATTATTAATGGCACAAAAAACTGGATTACACACGGTAAGTCGGGAGATGTTGCCGTAGTTTTAGTTCGGACAGGTGACTTATTAGATTCGCACGGAATTACTGCATTTGTCATCGAGCGTGGCACACCAGGTTTCGGTGCAGGAAAAAAAGAAAATAAACTCGGCATGCGCGCCAGCGAAACAGCAGAACTTATTTTCGATAATTGTCGCGTTCATAAAGATAATATTTTAGGTAAAGTCGGCGACGGATTTGTTCAAGCGATGAAAATTTTAGATGGAGGCAGAATTTCGATTGCTGCACTCAGCCTCGGAATCGCAAAAGGTGCTTACGAAGCGAGCGTTACCTATTCTAAACAACGCGAACAATTTGGAAAACCCATTTCAGAATTTCAAGCCATTGGTTTTAAGTTAGCAGACATGCGCACGCGCATTGAAGCAGCTGAAGCACTCGTAAATTTAGCCATTGATTTAAAACAATCTGGCAAAAAATTTACGAAAGAAGCGGCGATGGGAAAATATTATGCTTCTGAAGTTTCGGTGTATTGCGCCACCGAAAGTGTACAAATATTTGGTGGTTACGGTTACACGAAAGATTTTCCCGCCGAAAAATATTACCGCGATTCAAAACTTTGCACCATTGGCGAAGGAACTTCTGAAATTCAAAAATTAGTTATTGCAAGAGAGCTATTAAAATAGTTTAAGAAACTATATTAATCATTCTGTTCGGAACGATAATTAATTTTTTAATTTCTGTGCCTTCTGTCCATTTCTTAACTACTTCCAAATCGCGTACCATTTTGTCTAATTCAGGTTGCGAGATTGATTTCGATACCGTTAATTCACCGCGTTTTTTGCCATTAATCGAAATAGGATATAAAACAGTTTCACTTTCTAAATACGCAGGATTGAAAATTGGAAATTGAGCGTTTAGGACTGAGTCCGAATGTCCCAAAGTTTCCCACAATTCTTCGCATAAAAATGGCGCAAAAGGCGCAAGCATAATGACAAACGGTTCGAGAATTGTGCGCTTATGACATTTTAAATCTTTCAAACCATTTACGCACACCATGAAAGATGAAATGCACGTATTGAATCCAAAACTTTCAATATCTTCCGTTACTTTTTTAATGCAAGTGTGAAGTATTTTTAATTCTTCGGGTGTTGGGCTATCAGGAGTCAGGAGTGAGGTGTTATGTATCAATTCGTTGTTTATCTGTTCCCTTATACCTGTTCCTTGTTCCTTAAAAAACAAACTCCACACTTTGCGAATAAAACCTTGCACACCACTAATACCAGTTGTTGACCAAGGTTTCGATTGTTCAATCGGACCTAAAAACATTTCGTACATTCTGAAACAATCGGCGCCATATTTTTCGACAACATCATCCGGATTAACGACATTATATTTTGATTTTGACATTTTTTCTACCTCGTGTCGCAATACTACATATCTTTCACCCGATTTATCTTCCTTCCAATCAATATCATTTAAAGAGACTCCTTCAAAACGATTATCAACCAAAATAACTTTTTCATATTGCTTCAGGAAAAGTCTATCACTCTCATCCGCAAATTCAATCGGCACACGCAGACTTCTTTTGGTTGACGGTTGAGCGTTGACAGTTGAAAGATGTTTAACGCTGCTGTCCACTAAATCTAAAAAAAGACTGCGCCCTTGAATCATACCTTGATTCACGAGTTTTTTAGCATATTCTTTTTGCGGCACTAAACCCAAATCAAACAAAAAATGATTCCAAAAACGACTGTACAGCAAATGACCGACGGCGTGCTCTGTTCCGCCGACGTATAAATCTAAATTTTGCCAGTAGTCAATTTTTTCTTTCGCCGCAAATGCTGCGTCGTTATGCGGATCCATATAGCGATACCAATACCAACTCGAACCTGCCCAACCTGGCATTGTGGAGTGTTCGTAATCGTAAGTAGCTGACAATTGACGGTTGACAGTTGACAGTTGTTTATCGCTGCTGTCAACTGTCAACTGACAACCATCAACTAAACGATACTTCCAATTTTCCGCCCTTGCCAACGGCGGTTCGCCTGTTTCGGTAGGCAAATATTTATCAACAGCAGGTAAAATTAAAGGCAATTCCGATTCTTTGATGAGATGCGGCACACCATCTTTCCAATAAACTGGTAAAGGTTCTCCCCAATACCGCTGACGCGAAAAAACGGCGTTGCGCAAACGAAAAAGCGTTTTTTGTTTTCCTAACCCGTGCGTTTCTAGCCAAGTGATAATCACTTGGGTTGCCGCTTCAAATTCTAAACCATTGGCAAAACCCGAATTAATATACTTACCAACTTTTGTTTTATCGGCTGCAACATCTACATTTTGTTGTGCGTCGGTTACGTTTACAATGGGTAAATTAAAATGTTTTGCAAAATTCCAATCGCGTTGATCGCCCGAAGGCACTGCCATTACTGCGCCCGTTCCGTAACCCGCTAAAACGTAATCAGCGATATAAATTGGTATTCTTTCTTTCGAAATCGGATTTAAGCAATACGCACCTGTGAATGCACCTGATACCTTTTTCACTTCTGACTGTCTTTCAACTTCTGACCGCGACTTCGCATAGTTCTGATAATTTTCAATTTCAGTTTTTTGTTCAGCCGTCGTTAAAGATTCAACCAAAGGGTGTTCTGGCGCAAGCACCATAAAAGTTACGCCAAAAATTGTATCAACGCGCGTAGTGAAAACCTCAATTGAGCTTTGAGCTTTGAGCTTTGAGTTTTGAGCTTCCAACGGAAAGAACACTTGCGCGCCTTGCGATTTTCCAATCCAATTGCGCTGCTGCTCTTTCAACGACGCACTCCAATCAATATCATCGAGACCAGAAATTAATCTATCGGCATACGCAGTAATACGCATACTCCATTGCTTCATCAGTTTTTTTTCGACAGGATAACCACCGCGCTCAGAAACGCCGTCTTTAACTTCGTCGTTACTCAACACAGTGCCAAGTTTTGCGCACCAATTGACAAAACTTTCTTCTGGAAAAGTCAATCTATATTTCAATAAAAAAAGTAATTGTGCGCGCTCATCCATACCATTCCAATCTTTTGCAGAAATTGTGGGTGTGTCGTCATCGCAAGAAGCGTTTATATTTATATTACCTTCAACACTTAATATTTTTTTGAGGTGTTCAATCGGTAAGGCTTTATTTTCCGTGAAACTGTAATACGAATTGAACAATTGCATGAAAATCCACTGCGTCCATTTATAAAAATCTGGATTGCTTGTGCGCACTTCGCGTCGCCAATCGAAACTAAAACCTATATTATCAAGTTGTTCGCGATAGCGCGCGATATTTTTTTCAGTAGAAATTTCGGGATGAATACCTGTGTTAATAGCATATTGTTCGGCAGGCAGACCGAATGAATCGTAACCCATCGGATTGAGAACATTAAAACCTTTTAAACGTTTGTAGCGTGCAAAAATATCGGACGCAATATAACCCAACGGATGCCCAACGTGCAAACCCGCACCAGACGGATACGGAAACATATTGAGTATGTAATATTTTGGTTTTGTGAGGTCAATTTCTACATTGTATGTACCGCGCTCTGCCCAAATCTTTTTCCATTTGGCTTCAATATTAGCGTGCGAAAATTCCATAAATTTCTTTTTTCAGTCGAATGAGGCGCAAAAATACACAATTACGAATTACAAAGCGTAAGATTTCCTTTAATTACGAATGACGGTTTATTTTTTCCTCTTTGGAACTCATTTAGCGGAATGAACTATAATTTTAAAATCATCAAAGTAAGACGTTTCTTTACTTTCTACGTAAGTCTTGACCACTAAGTTTTCCATCTTTTTATCTATCACAAAAGTAAGTTTTAGTTTTCCCCAACCATTTGCATCGGTTTCTGCAAACTTATTTGCTGAAACGTGAAAATTATTATATTCATTCAGTGCAATCCAAAGCGATGCGCCAGTGCCATACGTCCAAACTTCTGAAGTGATAGTATCGCCAGCAACGCAATTGTACAATCTAAAAATAACGCCACGCGATTTTATGGTATCGAGCTTGCAAGCATATTTACCAGATCGCGATTTATTGTCAGAAATTTTATTCGTGCGCGTTGCAAGAACATCCTCGTGATTAGTTTTGCAACAAACTTCTCCGCTGTAAGCGTCAAGAAATGAATTTTCGAAATCGCAGGTAATCTCAGCATATTTTTTAGGTATAAAAAAATAACGATTGTATAAACATTTAGCCGATGAGGCTAACAGTAACACGCTTGCCGACAATGAAAAAAAAAGTAGCAATCGCTGATTTAAATATGTTGGAATTAATCCTAAAAAAATAAGTGGCATAACGATAATAAAATATCTGCCTTGCATACCGTAACTATGACTTCCTCCAACGGGCACCCACGAGAGATATTGCGAAAGGCAAATTAAATAAAAAACAATACTGCCCATCAAAAGCATTATGACGCGTTGCCATAATTTTATTTTTAATCGTGCACTCGAATTATCGAAGAGTAGAATAAAAAACAAACATAAATAACCTAAATAAATAAGTGATTCTGGAATTCTTACATCTAACCAACCTAAAGTCCCGATGTAAGAATCTTGTAAAGGCAAATAAATTTGTGCAACACCATCGTAAACAGCGTCAAATAATTTTTGGGGATGCGATTTTAAAAAAGCAATTTGCGCTTTCATGTCAACGCCATTCGGAATTTCCGAAGCTCCAACATATTTAGGATTATAATTATCGTGCGAAATAGTTATAATTGAAGCATATCGAGAGAGTATAAGGCAAAGCGCAAAAGGCAAAAGGCAAAAGGCAAACCGTGAGAAAGCAAATCGCTTGAACTTTAAATTTAGAAAATTAATGGTCGGAAATCTCTCGTGTGGAATTAAAAAAATCAGACAAACCATGAGCGTGTAAACATATTTTGCAGAAGCAAAAAGTAGTGCAAGAACTAATAGATACGATAAATTTTTAGCGCTCATTTTTCTTTCGCTGAATGCAAAACTAAACACGTTGCCAATCCATAAAAGTCCTAAAATATTTGTCACAACGTCGGCACTGACAGACATATTTATGAACACACTCATTGGGAGAAGTGCGCAGATAGTAAAAAACCATTTGAAAACTGGTAATAATTTTATAGTTCGATAAACAACCATTAACCACACACACAGCATCATTAATCTTGTCAGCATCAGCAACATCACAGGTCGGAATCCTAAGGATTTAAAAACAAAAATAAAGAAGACTTGCGGTAAATATGAAATAGGCGAATAGAGTGCGGTGTTTGGATAATCTACAAATTCAGGCGTTGCATCCACTAACTTCATACGAAGTTGTTCCGAAACATTTTTGAAACTCGTTCTCAAATAAGGCTCAAAGCGGATATCGAAATTTTTATTTGCCGCTTCAATCAGCGATTTTGGCATATAACCACCGAGCCGATTATCTTTTTTTGTGGGCGAGAAGTTTCCGTTTGCGATGTCGTAAGCGCGATAAAAATGATTAACCTCATCAGGTGTTTGAAACGGCGGTGTGAGAATCAAAAATGTTAGTCCGAAAAAAAATCCCACAATCAGGAAAAAGGATTGAGGTTTAGTGAATAAGGAATAGGCAACAGAGAATAGGAAAAAAAGAAAAGAGGAAAAGGAATATTTTTTTAAACCCTTCTGCCCTACTCCATTCTTTGTTTTCCTTATTTCTTTTTTCATTTTACTTTTTCCTTATTCCCTATTCTTTATTCCTTATTCCCTGATGAATCGTAAACTTAAAATCATCGAAATAACAGAGTTGCTGGCTTTCAACGAAAATATTGATTGCCCGATGATCCATTTGTTTAGTTATCGGTAAAGTCAATACTAATTTTTCCCAACCTTTAACATCTGTTTCGGCAGGGTTATTTTGCATTAAAAAAGTTTTAGTATCATTCGACGTTACCCAAAGTCTTCCATCTTTACCTAAACGCCAAACTTCAGCCGTTAAAGTATCGCCTTCATTTAAATTAAACAAGCGAAACGTTGCGCCGTACTGATTTTCTTTATTTGTTTTAGAAGAGCGATAACCCGATCGCGCTTTTTCCGTCGAAACTGAAATACCATTGGTAGCAATAATATTAGGCTTATCGGTTACAAAACATAAATCCGTTAAAATACTGTCGTAGTAAATGTACTCAGCATCGCAATTAATTTCTGAATATTTGGGTGGAAAGTAATAATACCGAACGTACAAACACTTGACAGAGACGAGTAAAATTAAAATACTCGCACCAATCGAAAAATTGAGCAACAACTTTTGATTAACTGGCATAAATACTAAACCCAAAAAAACAAGTGGTAAAACCGTAATGAAATATCTACCTTGTGTGCCATACGTATATTCATTTCCAACTGGCACCCATGAGAGATATTGAGACAAATAAATAAGGTACATCACCAAAATACCCGTAAAGAACATCACTGCCCGTTGCCAATATTTAATTTTCGATCGTGCTTTCGCATTTTCGTAAAGCAGGCTAAAGAATAAAAGCAAATAACCTAAATAAACAATCGTTTCAGGAATTTTAACATCTAACCACCCAAGCATTCCGATATAAGAATCTTGAACGAGATCGTACGTTTTAAAATATCCTTCATACACTACATCATACAATTTTATCGGTTTTGCTTTTAAATACACGATTTGTTTATTAATATCAGCACCAGGCGGCAGTTCTGCATTTCCAACATACGTCTGATTGTAAGCTGCGTATGGAATATTTATTTTTGAAGCGTAATTGGAACCTGCTAAAGCGAATAAAAATGGAATGATGATGATTAATCCGACGAGTTGATATTTTTTGAAAAACCTTAATTCTGGAATTTTTTTTAATGGAATGATTAGAACCAAAAGAACAAGCGGCGTGTAAACATATTTAGCACAAGCCAAACAAATTGCGATAAATAAAAGAACGAACACATCTTTTCTATAAAGTTTATTCTCTCCGAAGGCGCATTTAAAAATATTTCCAATCCATAAAAAACCTAAAATATTAGTAACTACGTCGGCACTGACTGACATATTTTCGAATGAACTCATCGGTAACAAAGCCGAGAAAACAAAAAACCATTTAAATATCGGCAATATTTTTATCACTCTGAAAACGACAAACAACCACAGCGCAAGCATCATTAATCGAGAGAGCATTAAAATAGCGATGGGTCGAAAACCCAAAAATTTAAAAATTGCTATTGATACTGCTTGCGGAAAATATGAAATCGGAAAATAGAGTGCGGTATTTGGAAAATCAACAAACTCAGGTGTTTTGTCAACTAATTTGCGGCGCAGTTGTTCAGATGTTTTGCTAAATGAAGTGCGGGAAAAGTAATCGAACTTGATATTTGAATTTAAATTTACGGCTTCAATGAGTGATTTCGGCATATATCCACCGAGACGATTATTTTCTTTTGTCGGGAACAAATGACCGTTTGCAATATGCCAAGCGCGATAGAAATGATTGACTTCATCAGGCACTTGAAATGGTGGCGTAAGAACTAAAAAACTTAATCCAAAAATTAATCCAACAACTAAAAAAAAGTTTTGTGGTTTAAACATTCATAAAATTCTTTTCGAGAATAAGGTGCGAATGTAAAGAATTTAATCACAAACTGTTTTACTTTTACATACAATTTTAACTTACAAATACAATGGCGACGGCAACAGAAAATTTGACACAAACTTTTAAGTTTAAACAATTCGAGATTCAGCAAGATAAGTGCGCGATGAAAGTCGGAACGGATGGCGTTTTATTAGGAGCATGGACGGATGTTCAGAATGCAAATTCTGCGCTGGATATTGGTGCAGGGACAGGTGTCATTGCGCTCATGTTGGCACAAAGACTTTTGGGAAATGATAGTTTTTCGCACGCCGTTGAGATTGATGAAGACGCTTACACTCAATGCGTAGAAAATTTTAAAGCCTCTCCGTTTGCAACTAAAACATATTGCTTTTTGGATTCGATTCAAAATTTTGCAAAAACGGTTGAAAATCGTTACGACATTATCGTTTCAAATCCACCATTTTTTTCTGGTGGGACTTTTTCAAGCACCGAAAATAAAACAGCTGTCCGCCACACGGTAAAATTACCGCATGGTGATTTATTGCACGCAACAAAATCATTGCTTAATCCGAACGGAAAATTTTGTGTCATCCTACCTTTCATTGAAGGTTTGCGCTTCATAGAAGTGGCGACTACTTATGGTTTTTATTTAACCAAACGAACTGACGTTTTACCAAAAGCAGAAAAAAGTGTCGAAAGATTGCTTTTGCAATTTGAAAATACACCGAAATCGCTGATTCAAGACACAATTATTCTTCAAAACAGCGTTCCCGATAGAATTTATACTGATCAGTACAAGGAGTTGGCTAAGGATTTTTACACAATTTTTTGACATCTAAACCTCGCAGGTTTTTAAAACCTACGAGGTTTAATTGAAACAGACTCAAACTATTCCATAATAATTATGCGGCGTGATGGCGCGCAATTCTTCCTTAACATTTTCAGCGACATCCAAAGTTTCAATAAACTCGAGCATCGAATGTTTATTAATCGTTTGGTTGCCACGCGTTAATTGTTTCAAAGCATCGTAAGGATTAGGATAATTTTCGCGACGCAAGATAGTTTGATAGGCTTCGGCAACAACACTCCAATGCGCTTCTAAATCCGCGTGAATTTTATCTTCGTTGATGAGCAGTTTTGAAATGCCTTTTTGTAATGAATTAAACGCGATATAGGAATGTGCGAACGGGACACCCAGATTTCTAATCACTGT
>JAYVVO010000551.1:0-2872 GCA_043786955.1 Saprospiraceae bacterium | reverse complement strand
AGCCGCATTACAACTATTGAGTTCCGCAAATCCGAATCAAATTACAAATCAAGGGACTGCCATCGCCGAAGCCATCAATTTAGCAACAAATACTTTTGGTCCCGCTAACACGCGCGGTCGCGCATTAATAATTATTAGTGATGGTGAAGACCACGAATCGGAAGCGGTGGAAGCTGCCAAAAAAGCGCGCGAAAATAATATATTGGTTTACACCATCGGGGTTGGCACGCCAAATGGTGGTGAAATTCCTGTGAGCGATGATTTAAGTGCCGAAAGTAAACGCGACGAACATGGCAACATAATCATCTCAAAATTAAATCCTCAAATGTTGACCGAAATTGCCAATGCAGCAAACGGTAACTATTTTAATTTGAGCGAAACGCGTTATGCTGCATCTACTTTAAAAAATGCTATTGATAATTCTATAAAAAAAGATTGGGTTGAAGGCAAACTGAATATTGCAGAATCGCTATACATGTATTTTGTAATTCCTGCGTTGCTTTGTTTTTTAATAGAAATTTTATTGCGGTATAAAATATTTAATCGTCCATCAAAAACTGATTAGTTTTTACCCTATCCCAATATTTATTAAATCTCGCTTTTATTTATGCCTCTTTAAAATTCCAAGTATTTAAAAAATTAGTTGTAAAATTTCCTGCGCGAAAATCAGCATTTTGCATGAGTTTTTGATGAAATGGAATGGTTGTCTTCACCCCTTCAACTATAAATTCATCGAGTGCACGCTCCATTTTAGCCAAACATTCTTCGCGCGTTTGTGCGCGTACAATGAGCTTTGCAATCATAGAATCGTAATACGGCGGAATATTATAGCCCGCATACACGTGCGTATCAACGCGAATACCATGACCTTTAGGCGAGTGAAACGAAATTATTTTACCAGGCGATGGACGAAAATCATTGAACGGATCTTCGGCATTGATTCGACATTCCATAGCGCAGAGTTTGGGTAAATAATTTTTACCAGAAATTGGTACGCCTGCGGCGATTTTTATTTGCTCTTTAACTAAGTCAAAATCAATAATTTCTTCTGTCACAGGGTGTTCAACTTGTATGCGCGTATTCATTTCCATGAAATAAAAATTGCGATACTTATCTACTAAAAACTCTACCGTTCCAACACCTTCGTAATTAATGGCTTGCGCTGCTTTCACTGCTGCTGCACCCATTCTTTCTCGCAGTTCATCCGTCATAAACGGAGAAGGCGCTTCTTCAACTAATTTTTGGTGTCGGCGCTGAATAGAACAATCGCGCTCAGAAAGGTGGCAAACATTACCGTATTGATCGCCAGCAATTTGAAATTCGATATGGCGCGGTTCTTCGATGTATTTTTCCATGTAAATGCCATCGTTACCAAACGATGACTTCGCCTCCAATCGCGCTGTATTCCAAAGCGATTCAAAGCTTTCATCGTTCCGAATGATACGCATCCCTTTACCACCACCACCTGCCGTCGCTTTTATTATTACAGGATAACCAATTTTTTTAGCAACTTCTTTTCCTTCTTTCACGTCCGCAATCAAACCATCCGAACCAGGAATACAAGGCACACCGTTGGCAATCATTGTTTCTTTCGCCGTGATTTTGTCGCCCATTTTGCGAATTTGCATCGGTGTTGGTCCAATAAATTTCACACCGTATTCAGTACATATTTCGCAAAAATCGGCATTCTCGGAAAGAAACCCATAACCTGGATGAATCGCATCGGCATTTGTTATTTCAACACTCGCCATGATGCGCGTAATGTTTAAATAACTTTCGCGCGAAGACGGCGGACCGATACAAACCGCTTCGTCCGCGAAACGAACGTGTAACGAATCAGCATCAGCGGTAGAATAAACTGCAACGGTTTTAATACCCATTTCTTTACATGTCCTGATGACGCGCAAAGCAATTTCACCGCGATTGGCTATCAAAACTTTTTTAAACATAATTAGCTTTTAGCTTTTAGCGATGAGCAATGAGCTGCTAATGACGCGCAGCTCATTGCTCATTGCTTTCAGATTACATCATAAAAAGCTTTGAGCTACTATCTATGAGATTTGATATGATAAACGTGAGCAGCTCAAAGCTAATAGCTCAAAGTTCATTTCGGTTTTACCATAAACAACACTTGGTCATACTCGACGGGTGATGCATTTTTTACTAAAATTTCAACAATCTCCCCTTTCACTTCCGATTCAATTTCATTGAAGAGTTTCATCGCTTCAATCATACAAACAACTGTGCCTTTTTCAATGCTATCGCCAATTTTTATAAATACCGGTTTATCTGGTGAAGCAGACGTATAAAACGTACCAACAATCGGCGATTTTATGGCAATTAGATTACTCGGAACTTCAACAACCGCAGGTGATTTTGGCAGCGATGACGAAAACTCCGCAGTAGGAAATGGCGGTGGTGGTGCCACTTGTTGAAAACTTGGCGCAACAGATTGCTGTGGCGCAGCATAATGAATTTGTGCTGCTTCCTGTTTGTGCTTATTGTATTTTGATGTCCGAATAACTATTTCTGCGTCATCCGTTTTGTAGCGAAACTCTGATAATTCGCTTTTATTGACGATTTGTATGAGCGCTTTGATTTCCTCAAAAGTCATTTGATGCTGATTTTGTAAAACAAAGTTAAATGTACTGAAAAATTTTTTATCCGCAACTTTTAAACTACAAATTTAAAAATAATTATGCTTTCACACGATCCATGTAATCGCGCGTTTCAGAATTTATTCTTATAACGTCGCCTGTGTTGACAAACAAAGGCACTTTAACTTCAGCGCCCGTTTCTAAAGTAGCTGTTTTGAGAGCGTTGGTTGCAGTATTACCTTTTTCACCGGGTTCAGTGTATGTTACCGCTAAAA
>JAYVVO010000550.1:0-8161 GCA_043786955.1 Saprospiraceae bacterium | reverse complement strand
TTTTTAAAGCAACTATGCCCGTATCAGGATATTTTAAAGTGACATTATTGAATGCGATAGCACCATCAAGACTTTGCTTCCCATTTAATTGCGCTGATTGTACGATTTCAGGTTTTTCTTTTAAGAAGAAATTTACACGCTTCATTGATGCGGCGGCTTGTTGCGTGAGCGAAGCAATCCAACCGATTGAAGTTACAGGCCAAGTCAGCATACTTACATAAATAACAAACTCTGCGATGTTTCCAGCAGTAATATTTCCAGATACAACTTGCAAACCACCGTAATAAACCGTTGCAATGGTGCTCAAGCTAATCATTAAAAGCATGATTGGGAAAAAAGCATTATCAATACGCGCTAAGTTGAGCGATTTGTTTTTAAATAAATCGCTTTGTTCTGCGAAATGATTTATCGTTTGCTTTTCTCTAACATAACTTTTAACAACGCGAATACCAGAATATGCTTCTTGTGCGCTTGAAGTTAAATCGGAAAGTTGCGCTTGTATAATCGTTGAACGTTTATGAATTTGTGAACTCACGAGATACGTTCCAATCACTAAAAAAGGAAGCGGTGCTAAAGAATAAAATGTGAGCGTTGGACTCACATTGAGCATGGAGTAAATAGTAATAGCAAACAAAGTCACCAAGTTGATTCCGTATAACATGGTTGGACCAAAATAATTGCGCACTTTGTTAACGTCTTCAATGATGCGACTCATTAAATCGCCCGTAGAGTTGCGTTTATAAAACGATAAACTCAAAGATTGATAATGATCGTAAATTTCTTCGCGCATGTCGTATTCAATCAGGCGGCTCATTTTTATAATAGTTTGTCGCATAAAATACATGAATATTCCCATAAAAAGCGCAGAAATAATTACGCTCACGCCAAAAAGCAACAAACTTTTACCCAAAATTGAAAATATATGCGCTTGCGCATCAAAGCCTGCACTCATTTTATACATCGCTATATTGTCAATGACTAAATCAAGTGCTGTGCGCAGCATTTGCGGTTGCAAAATGCGGAAATAATTTGAAATACTGATAAAAATAATTCCCGAGAGGAATAGCCCTTTGTATTTCCAAAAATATTTATTCAGACTTTTTAATTCATTCATAATTTTAATCCCTTCAACGTATGGACAAATTACGAATTACAAAAACGGTTTTGTGATGACGCCGTAATTCGTAATTAGTAGTTCGTAATTGATTTTGCAAATATAATAGTAAATTCCCTTACGGTCAATTTTGTTCTTTGTTTTTAGCTAAAAGTTGTTTTTGATGTTTCACACCAACTAAAGCCGTTAAAATTAATACCTTATTGGCAACTAAGAATTGTGAAGCAATTTATTTATTCGCTATTTTTTTTATCAAATTAATAAATATGGATAATTAGATATTAAATGTCCCAAAAAGTTTGTGATTTCAATTTATTTAAAGATTTTTGTGAAACTTTAAATGATTTCCAAAAATAAGATTTCGATTTCGATAAAAAAAACGAAGGGAACACTTGAAACAAATTTTTTTATAAAAAATTATTCAAAACGAATAAAATATTCTTAACTCATTTTTCAAATTTTTTAAACATTTAGTAATGAAATTTAATGGTATATTTTCAACCGCAGCATTGGCATTAGTTTGTCTGATAAGTAGTTGCAAAGGCGACGATAGTATAAAAATTGGTGTTTATGGTCCGTTCACAGGTGGTTCGGCACCGATGGGAACTTCGATGCGCAACGGCGTACAATTGGCTGTAGAAGAAATAAATGCAGCGGGTGGTATTAATGGTAAAAAAGTAGTTTTGGTAGATCGCGATGATCAGGCTAAACCCGATATTGCGCCGCAGGTGGTACAAGAATTATTAGAGAAAGAAAATTGTGTGGCACTTTTAGGTCCGATAAATACGGGGTGTGCCAATCCGAGTACGAAGTATGCGAACGCAAAAAAAATTCCGCAAATTATAAATGTATCGGCAGGTGCGAATGTGAATGAATTATTCGCTACATCGCCCGATAATTATATTTTTAGAAATGCAGCGAACGATTATATTCAAACAGAAATGATTGTCAAAGAAGCTGTTGACGTGAGGAAAAAAGTAAAATTGGCTTTACTGTGCGATGAAACGCCTTTTGGTCAAGGCGGGTTTAACAAAATGAAATCTGTATTGGTAAAAAGAAATGTAACGCCAGTATATGAAGGCAAGTTTAAAATAAAAGATACAGATATGTCGGCGCAACTTTTAGAAGCTAAAAAAGCTGGAGCAGATGTTATTTTGTGTTATGGTATTGGTCCAGAACTGGCGGCGGTTGCCAATTCGATGGAAAAAATTCAATGGAAAGTGGATATAATTGGTTCATGGACACTTTGCATGAATAATTTTATTGACAATGCCAAACAAAATGGGAATGGCGCAACCATGCCTCAAACTTTTATTGAAGCGAGTCCGGGAACAGATAAAGCTAAGAAATTTATTGCCGATTATCAGAAAAAATTTAATGTGCCACAAATGTCGGTAGCGGTGGCTGCAGCGCAAGGTTACGATTCGATGTATCTGTTAAAAGATGCGATGGAAGCGGCAAAAACAACCGACGGACCAAAACTCAAGGCGGCTCTTGAAAACCTATCAACATTCACAGGCGTAACAGGCGTTTTTCCGCATCCTTTTTCTGCAACGGATCATGAATTGATTAAAGCTGAAAACGTTACGATGGGCATTGTTAAAAACGGAAAAGTAGAAAAATAGCTGTGAGCTGCTCATCGCGAGTAGGGCTCATAGCTAAAAGCTAAAAGCTAAAAAAAATGAACGATATAGTTCAATTACTCATCGGCGGAATTGCGCAAGGGATGATTTATTCACTCATTGCATTTGGTTACAACATCACCTTCTCTACGTCTCGGATGTTTAACTTTTCGAACGGTGCTTTTTTAATGCTGGGTGGCGTGGTGGGTTTTATTTTGTACATGACGTTCAAAATTCCTTTCTTTGCCATGCTTGGTGGCGTTATCTTGGTGGGTATTTGTGCCGGATTTATAATGTACAAAACTTCTATAGAACCTTCGCTTAAATCACAATCGGGCATTGGTTGGATTTTAGCAACATTGGCGTTTGGTATTATTCTGAAGAATTTAGTGGAAGTAACGTGGGGTACGGATGATAAAAAATTTGATTCACCTTTCGGCGCCAGCACTTTGCATTTTGGTTCGGTGGGCGTGTATCCACAAGAAATTTTAATTATAAGTGTATCGCTTTTAATTGTTTTTGGTGTAGAGTTTTTCAAACGCTACACCATACTCGGGAAAGCCATCGTTGCCGTCAGTGAAGATAAAAATACGGCGAGTTTAATGGGTATCAATCAGCGGTTTGTAATTTTGTTCTCATTTCTTTTAGCGTCGGTTATTGCGTGCGTTGCAGGCGTTTTAGTTGCACCAATTACTTTAGTGAGCGCAACAATGGGTTCGGTGTTGGGTGTTAAAGCGTATATTGTTTCTATTATCGGTGGATTAGAATCGGGTTTTGGTGTTTTAGTCGGCGGACTTATTTTGGGGATTTCTGAAAATATGACTGCGCGATACATATCAACGGGTTACAGAGATGTGCCAGGTTTTCTCATTCTGATTCTTATTTTGTTGTTTCTGCCCAAAGGCATATTTGGAAAAAAGGTCATCAAAAAAGTTTAAAGCCTTGAGCTATGAGCCCCGTTAGCGATTTGCAGCTCATAGCTCAAGGCTAATCAACTAACAAAGTATTATGAATATTAAAAAGCCCACCCTGTACCTTCTGCTTTTACTACCTTTGTTGCTACCAACTGTTTGGTCGAGCCCGTATTGGATTCACGCCATTATTTGTAAAATAATGATTTATGCCATTTTAGTAGCTTCGCTCGATTTAATCGTAGGTTATATCGGCGATGTATCAATTGGTCATGCAGGTTTATTTGCTTTGGGCGCATATTCGGTTGCCATTCTTACTGCCACACCAAAATATAATCCCGAAAGTTTAATGACGCACTTTTACGGTTTGCCATTTATAGTAGCATTATTGATAGGAATTTTAATTTCGGCATTGGCGGGTTTTATACTTGGGTTTCCAGCGTTGCGACTAAGCGGACCTTATTTAGCTGTTGTAACTATTGCTTATGGAATTTTAATTGTCACTATCATAAACGAGCAAGCCAAAATAACTAATGGCACAAAAGGTATTACTTTAGAACCGCTCAAATGGGGTAATTTTTCGCTTTCAGGCAATAATTATTTGTATGTTGTTTATCCGTTTTTGGTTTTAGTGATGTACATGAATCGGAACTTAGCAAAAAGCTATTGGGGACGTGCATTTGAAGCCATTAAATACAGCGAAGTAGCAGCAGCGTGTTCAGGCATTTCAAAATCGTACTATAAAATTTGGGCGTTTGTTATCTCGGCAGGCATTGCAGGTTTAGCAGGTGGTTTATTTGCTCAATTCGATGCCTATGTCACACCTGAAACTTTTTCGTACAGTTTTTCTGTCGAATTTTTAATTGCATTAATCGTCGGAGGTGTCCAATCGGTGCTAGGTAATATTCTTGGTGTGGGTGTTTATGTACTTTTACCCGACTTAGTAAACAAGTTTAACGATTACAAACTTATTATTTTTGGTGTATCGCTGCTTCTTGTTCTATACTTTTTGCCAAAAGGATTAGCAGGTTGGGTAAACGATAAATTAGCACAATTCTTCCCAAGTAATTTAAAAAATAGAACCAATGAACTGCGCGAAAAAGCTGCACAAATTGATCTTACTCAACAAAAAAATTTAAACGTAACTAATAATACTTCAGAAAATGCTTTGAACTTAAATGGTTTAACCATGAAATTTGGTGGGCTTGTTGCTCTGAATCAACTCAATTTAAAAGTAAAACGCGGTACCGTTCACGGATTAATTGGACCGAACGGCAGCGGTAAAAGCACAACCGTAAATCTATTGACGGGTATCTATAAACCGGTTGAAGGACATATAGAAACTTTCGACGCACCATTAACTAAATTCACAACTTATAAACGCGCGCAAAAAGGTTTGGCGCGCACGTTCCAAAATCTGCAATTATTTTCAGATTTAACAGCATTGCAAAACGTAATGGTGGGTATGCACACGCAGTTCAGAAGTAATTTATTGGCTGTGATGTTAGGTTTTCCGAATGTAAAAAAAGAAGAAAACGCTATGGAAACTAAAGCATTTGCTTGGTTACAATTTGTAGGGATTGAACACTTGGCATTTGAGAAATCGAAAAATTTAGCCTACGGGCAAGCGCGACTACTCGAAATGGCGCGCGCAATGGCTATGAATCCAACCGTTTTATTACTCGATGAACCGGCTGCTGGTTTAACAACTTCAGAGATTGGAAAAATAAACGACATTATTATAAAAATTCGCAACACCGGTGTTTCTATTTTACTCATCGAACACCACATGAATATGATTGCCGCCGTTTCGGATGAGGTCACGGTGCTCGATTTTGGAAAAAAAATTGCTGAAGGGACTTACGCTGTTGTTCGAAATAATCCACATGTGATTAACGCTTACTTAGGAAACAGCGATGAGCTTTGAGCCATGAGCTTTGAGCCCCTTCGTAATTTGCAACTCATAGCTCATAGCTAAAAGCTCATAACTCATTATTATGCTTGAAATACAAAACTTAAAAGTTAAATACGGTGAAGTTGTTGCACTCAACGGCGTATCGCTCACTATAAAGCAAGGCGAACTTGTGGCGCTCATTGGAAGCAATGGTGCTGGCAAAACGACATTAATGAACACCATTTCGGGTTTACTGCAACCTGCACAAGGCGAAATTAATTTTTTAAATCAATCGCTTTTACGTACTGCAGCGCATAATATTGTTGAACGTGGGATCGCGCACGTTCCAGAAGGAAGAAAAGTTTTTGCCTCTATGTCGGTAAAAGATAATTTAACTTTGGGTGCTTATTTGCGATTAAAAAAAGGCGAAGCTAAAGCAGTTGCTAACGATTTAGAACAAATTTACGCCACTTTTCCACGCCTAAAAGAGCGCGAAACGCAGCAAGCAGGGACGCTTTCGGGTGGCGAGCAACAAATGTTAGCACTCGGCAGAGCCTTAATGTCGAAACCTAAACTTTTACTCCTCGACGAACCTTCGATGGGTTTAGCACCTGTAATAATAGATGAAGTTTTTAAACTGATAAAATCACTCAAACAATCGGGCGAAATGACTATTTTTTTAGTCGAACAATTAGCTTTTCGCGCGCTCAACGTCGCCGACCGTGCGTATGTTATTGAGCAAGGAAAAATTCGTCTTTCCGGTGATGCGCGTGATTTAATAGGTAACGAAGAAGTCAAAAAAGCATATTTATAAGCCATGAGCTGAGTCATGAGCTATGAGCTGCAAATTACGAGTGGGGCTCAAAGCTCATGGCTCATAGCTCAAGACTTTTCGTAGCTTTTGCACCTAATTGTTTAATACGTTCCGCTCTCCCAATCAACGTATCGCCAAATTTTCTCGAATCATTTAATTTATTCAGCGCAGCGTGATAACTGCCTTGCGCCGCATCGAGTTTCGCGCCAATATCTTTCAGATCAGCAATAAAATTGACAAATTTATCATACAGTAAACCCGATTGTTGCGCTATTTCTAATACATTTTTGGTTTGTTTTTCTTGGCTCCATATAAAAGATACAGTGCGCATCGTGGCGAGCAGCGTCGTCGGTGTTACGATAAGTATATTTCTATCCAACGCATCCGAAAAAATTTTAGGATCTGCTTGTTGCGCCATCGAAAAAGCGTTTTCAAGCGGCATGAACAAAATGACATAATCCAAAGTACTGAGTTGATACAACTGCGCATATTTTTTGCTTTCCAAGTTTTTAATGTGCGCCTTAACACTCTCTACGTGCTGTTTTAAAAACTGTTCTTTTTTAACTGAATCAAGTTCGGTGATGTGTTTTGAAAAATGCGTCAGCGAAACTTTTGAATCCACTACTAAACATTTTTCGCCTGGCAATCGAATAATACAATCTGGACGTTTGTGCTGTCCGTCGGCATCCACAAAATCCGTTTGCATATCGAAATGAATATTACGCTGCAACCCCGCTTTTTCTAAAAGCATTTCGAGGTGCATTTCACCCCAATCGCCTTGCACTTTACTGTCGCCACGCAAGGCGGTACTTAAATTGTGCGCCTCCGTGCTCAGTTGCACATTTAGCGTGCGCAAAAGTTCAATTTCTGTTTTAATAGATACGCGTTCCTTTAAATCTTCTGTAAATTTTTTATCAATATTGGCTTCAAATAAAGTTATTTTTTCGCGCAGTGGAGCAAGTAATGCTTCCATGTTGAGAGAATTTTGAGACGTAAATCGTTGACTTTTATCCTCCAAAATCGCATTTGCCACGTTTTGAAATTCCGTTTGAAACTTTTTTTGTAAAGATTCAACTTCTGTTTTTTGATGATTGAGTTTTTCTTCCAAGTTAATATTCATTTGTTCGAGCGCAGCAACATCTTTATTTAGCAATACAAAATTCTGATTTTTTATCTCAAGTTCTTTTTTAACGAGCATCAAATTATTATCGCTCTGAGTTTTTAATTCCTTGAACACATAATCGTTCGCGACAACTTCTTTAGAAATAAAATTATTCGTTCTGTTGGCACTCATTTTTCCAATTAAAAAACCTAAAACCAAACCAATCCCAAGTGCGATGAAAGCATATAGCGTAAAATCAGTCATACATATAATTTAAAAGTTTTGAAAGTTTTTGTTGAGTAGCGCGTTTCCAAACTGTTTTAAAATAAACCATGAAAATTGATTAAAAAATTATTTGGTGCCGCGCCTAAATGATTCCAATTCAGATAAACGAAAGCGATAGTAAAAATAAAAATTGGAATGATAATCCATTGCAGAATCCAGAAAATGGCGAACAAAATTGTGGCCGTAAAGGGTAAAAATATCCAAAACCATTCTGTTTTTCCAGAACCTGCCGTACGTGCCTGCAATGGGCGATATAAAAAGTGCATAAAATTTTCTATTTTTTGAGAAAAAGAAAAATTTAGCTACAAAAATCTCGAACCTATCACCTGAAAGACTGCATTCAATTTGTTTCGTTCTTCTACCAACATTGTCGGAAATGCCAATTTTATATCTGAATAAATAGCGTGAATTACACAAAA
>JAYVVO010000549.1:0-8179 GCA_043786955.1 Saprospiraceae bacterium | reverse complement strand
TCGAAGGCTCTGTGCGCGGAACGGGTATTCACGCGGCAGGAATTATTATTGCGCCGAGCGATTTGACGGATATTATTCCCGTTTACGCCAACAAAGATGTCGAACTCCTCATTACACAGTTTGAAGGTAATTCAATTGAGGATGCTGGTGTAATTAAAATGGATTTTTTAGGACTAAAAACCCTTACAATTATTCGCGATGCACTCGCACTTATAAAAACTAATCATGGGCGCGATATAGACATTGATAATATTCCGCTCAATGATGCTAAAACATACCAACTTTATCAACGCGGCGAAACCAACGGTACTTTTCAGTTTGAAAGTGCGGGTATGCAAAAATATTTGAAAGAATTAAAACCTGACCGCATTGAAGATTTGATAGCAATGAACGCGCTATATCGTCCTGGTCCGATTCAGTATATTCCCGATTTTATTGCGCGCAAAAATGGTAAGCAACAAGTTTCATACGATTTGCCTGCGATGGAAGAATATCTTTCTGAAACTTATGGTATCACCGTCTATCAAGAACAAGTGATGCTTCTCAGTCAGAAATTGGCAAATTTTAGCAAAGGCGATGCCGACGTTTTGCGGAAAGCGATGGGAAAAAAGCAAATTGCTGTTTTGAATAAGATGAAAACACAATTTCTTTCGGGTTGCGAAAAAAATGGTCATATTGTTGAAGCATGCGAAAAAATTTGGCGTGATTGGGAAGCATTCGCGCAATACGCTTTTAATAAATCGCACTCTACATGCTATGCGATTGTGGCGTATCAAACTGCTTACTTAAAAGCGAATTATCCATCGGAATACATGGCAGCGGTCCTATCGAACAATATTTCTAACATGGATAAAATTACACTATTCATGGAAGAGTGTAAAAATATGGGTCTTGCGGTAAAAGGTCCAGACGTGAATGAGAGCGATTTGAAATTTGCTGTCAATAAAAAAGGCGATATTCGTTTCGCTCTTTCTGCCATTAAAGGCGTTGGTGAAAACGTGGTAAATGAAATTGTACAATGTAGAGCCACTATACCTGGTGACTCTACAAAAGATAAACCATACGAAGATGTTTTCGATTTCGTACAGCGTTTGAATTTACGCACCATCAGCAAACGCGTGATGGAAAGTTTGGTTAAAGCGGGTGCGTTCGATTCGTTCGATATTCCGCGCGCCACGTTTTTCACACCTTCCGATAAATATGAAAACTTCATCGAACATTTATTAAAGCATGGCGCGAGTTATCAGCAACAAATTGATTCAGCAGCCACATCTCTATTTGGTGAAACACCGTCGGATAGTTATCAAAAACCTAAAATACCCCACTCCAGCGAATGGAGTTTGATTCAAAAATTAAACTACGAAAAAGAGTGTATCGGTATTTATCTGTCAGGTCATCCGCTCGATGATTATAAACTACAGATGAATTACGCCAACACTACGCTCGATAAAATAGCGAGTAGCACGGGTAAAAAAGTTTTAATCGCCGCCTTCGTTGCCGACTTAACCACGCGCGTCAATAAAAAAGGAATTCCGTGGGGAATTTTTACCATTCAGGATTATTCAGGCAGTTACGAGTTTAAACTTTTTAATGAAGACTATGCGCGATTCGGTGCGCTGCTCACGCCTGGCTATTCCGTTTTTATTGATGGAGAAATGCGCATGAGTACCTATTTGAACGAAGCAGAATTAAAAATAAAAGAAGTCCGACTCTTGGAATCTATTGCGAGCGAACGCACAAAAAGTATTACGCTCACCATTCCACTAACTGATATTTCGGAAGATATGATTATTAGTTTGGAGGATCTGTGCGCCATGAATATCGGTAGTCATACTTTTAAAGCACACATTATTGATCCCGTCAATCGCCAAACTTTAGAACTGCTCTCGAAAACTAAAAAAGTAAACGTCAACGACGAATTTGTACAAGCGATTGATAAAATGGGTATTGCGTATCAGTTGAATTAGTTGTAAGATTGTGTGTGTTTTTGCAAAAATTATAATTTTAAAACTATGCCTTTCACTCAATTTAAGTCTTTGGGCGATGTTTTAAAGACTTACAATATTAAATACATCGAAGACAATTTCAAAATTCAATCTCAAATCAAAGTCCCAAAACATTTGGTGACAGACTTAAACTTCACACTCAAAAATATTGCTTATGATGTTTCTGAGGCTTCTATTTGTGAAAATTTAATATACCCTATTCTCCGAAGTGTTTGGATGCCGTATGTAGATATTTTTTCTTTATAGAGTCATAAACCGATTGAGTACGATACGTTTTTATCGGGAATTCCAGATTATTTAATTTCTAAGCGATCAGACTTAGGTAAAATAGTTTTTGAAGTACCATGTATAGCAGTAGTAGAAGCTAAAAAAGATGATTTTGCTGGCGGTTGGTCGCAATGTGGTGTAGAAATGTATGCGATGCAAAAAATTAATAAAAATTTAGAGTTGACTATTTATGGCATTGTTTCTAACGGTGAAACGTGGGAGTTTGCGCAATTATCTAACGAACAGTTTTGTTTTTATACCAATCGTTTCGATATTAACGATTTAAAAAAAATGTATAATGCGCTTTCAAATGTTATGCAATTATGTAAGAACCAATTTTAGTTATTTTATACCACGCTCTTTCTATCAGGATTTAAATAATCAATGCTAACTTTCTCAAACAAATCTTCAAGTACTTCTACTCCATTCACTATTTTAAAATTTCTTTCAGCTATTGTAATTGCAATAAGCCAGTAACATTTTATGAGTCGGTTTTTACAATAAAAATTTTATATCCTCTTGAGTATCTATATCGAGAAATCCATTTTCAAAAGGTACGACCGCGACCTGTTTAAGATTTTGTTTTATTAATTTACCGGCGCCGGCATCGCCTTTAAGGTTTAAAAGCTGATTGAAAAATGACTGATTAAAAAGTGCAGGTGTGCCTAAAACTTCGTTGTATTGGCTCGCGACAATTGGCAAATCCGATTTTTTATGAACGGCTATTAAGTTGAGAAGCAAATCCGAATCCACAAAAGGTTGATCGCACACCATAAAAATCACGTTTTCAATGTGTGGCGTTAGGGATATTATGTGCCTTAATCCGCATTGAATAGACGACGCCATACCTTGCTCAAAGTTTTCATTTTTTAAAATAAAAATATTTTTGTTCGCAACCGATGCTTTTATTTCTTCAAAATGCGCACCCATTACAACAAAAATGTTTTCTATTTTGGTTTCAAATGCTGTTTCAATGGCGCGATTTAATAACGTTTTACCTTTGTACGGAACAAGTTGTTTAGCGCGACCTAATCTTTTTGATTGACCCGCCGCGAGAATAATGACGGCATAGTTATTCATTTTAGAGTTAAGCATTTAATCGCAAGAAGGGCTAAAAATTGAAATCTCGTTGCTAATAGCTCTTTCATGTATCGGTTTATTTTTATTTTTCAAAAATCCGCTTTTATTTTTAGAAAAAACTGCTTTTATTTCCGAAACAATACTCAATGCGATGTCTTCCGGTGTTTCGGCACCGATATCCAATCCAACTGGACTGTAAATAGATTTTCGTTGTGCGCTTGTCAATTCAATGCCTTCACTTTTCAATGCTTCTAATATGAGATCTAATTTTTTTTTCGGTCCTAAAACTCCTATGTATATCACTTTTTTTGTTAGCAAGAGGCGCAGCATCGCTAAGTCGTAATTGTAATTGTGCGTCATTAAAACAAAAGCTGTTTGGTCATCAATGTGAAGATTTAAATGGTGTAGATTTTGGAAACCGACAACGTTAATCGCACAGGTTGAAGCAAATCGCTCCGCCTTTGCGTGGGTGCTACGTCCGTCTATAATTTGCACATCCCAACCCAAAATTTCTGCCATCTGCACTAACGGTATGGCATCATTTCCAGCACCAACAATATTTAGTGCGATAGGTGGCGGAATAAACTCGAAGAAAACGATGACATGAATGCTTTCAAGTTCTAATGTTTTAAAAAACGATTTTTTTTTAAGCAGAACATCAATTGCATAATCATGCAACAATGAAGAATCGAAAGGGAAATATTGCTCATTATCTTTTTCCTTTTGCTCTGTGCCCTTTGCTTCTTGTTTATTGTCTTTTGTCTTTTGCTCTTTGCCTTTTACTAAAATGCGCGTTCCGAGTTGAATGGCATTTTTATTTTCTGCATTGAAAAAAGTCATCAACACTACTTCTTTTCTCTCAGAAATAATTTTTCTGAGAAGCTCCATCGGATTATTGCCATCTACCACATCAATGGGTTCAAACAAAACTTGAATGATGCCTGCGCAACCGAGTTGCACACCAAAGGCGGCATCGTCTTCATTATTAGTATCGTAAGTGACAAGTCGGTTTTTATTTTGCGAAATTGCGTTAAGTGCTTTGCGCAGGGCGTCGCCTTCCAAACATCCACCGCTAATGGCATCCGTTAAATTGCCACGCGCGTCAATCAACATCCGAGCGCCTGGTCCTCGATAAGATGAACCTACAACATGTACAACAGTAACGAGTGCTGTTTTAATTCCAGCTGCGCAGCAATTGTCGTAGGCTACTATGATATCTTTTAACAATTAATAGTTTTAAAATTTTTTAAAATCGAAGGGCACAAATATGTGCCCTCATTTTTTTTTGCCTTCCGATTAACAAAATATATTAAACAATATTTTCTAAATCTATCGGCAAAGTACGCACACGTTTACCGAGTGCAGAAAAAATTGCATTTGCAAGCGCAGGTGCCACGGGTGGTAAACCTGGTTCACCGACACCTTTAATTGTATCGCCGCCATCGGCAAGAATTAAAGTTTCTACTTTCGGCATCTCATTGATGCGCAACATTCGATTAGTGTTAAAATTTTTCTGCACTGTCTGACCTTTCTCGAAAGTAATTCCATCTTTTATAGCTGCCGTTAAACCCATCACAACAGCACCTTCAACTTGCGCTTTCACGTTATCGGGATTCACGACCGTACCTAAATCAATCACGCAATATACTTTTTCTACTTTTACAGACGTTTTTGATACTTTAGATACTTCTATTACCATCGCTGCAAGTCCAGCAAAAAATTCCCATTGTGCGACACCACGTCCCCAATTTTTCGGTAATTTTTTATCCCATTCGGAAAATTCGCGCAATTTTTGTAAAACTTTTTTAGCATCCGATGGAGTTGTCATTAAATCTAATCGAAACTGCAATGGATCTTTTTGAGCGGAATGCGCCAACTCATCTAAAAAACATTCTTGCGAAAAGGCTAAGGTAGAACTCGTTACCGAACGCCAAGCAGAGAATGGAATATACGATTCGGCGTACACAAAAGTATTTTTCATGTTCGGAAATTCATATTTCTGTTCACTAATTCCCTCCACCATCGTTTTATCCACTTTAGTTTTGTCATAATCTCCTTTTTGGAAACTGTTCAATGTGGGCGAAATAACTTTATGTTGAAACGCACTCACTTTACCGTCCTCGGAGATCGCACCTTTGAAGGCTGAAAAGGTCATCGGTCGGAACGGACCCATTTGGGTATCGTCTTCGCGCGTCCAGATAACTTTAACGGGTTTAGAAATTTGTTTAGCAATAAAAACTGCCTCGTTAGCAAAATCCGCACTCAATCTTCTTCCAAAACCTCCACCATTGAATAACACATTCACTTTGACGTTATCTTTAGGAATGCTAAAAATTTTTGAAATATCCCCTTTAATTCGGTCTGGTCCTTGCGTTGAAACCCACAATTCGCATTTTGCCTCGTCCAACCAATTCACAGTGCAATTCATGGGTTCCATCGTAGAATGCGAAACAATAGGCGTTTCATAAAAGGCTACTACTTTTTTATTTGAAGCGGCAAATACTTTATCAAAATCGCCCACGCTTTTGTCTATTACACCTTCCTGTTTAGCCAATTCACGCAAATTTTGATTAAAGTCCTTCGAGTTAAAATTTTCTTTACCTTCATTGTCCCATACTATTTTCAACGCTTTTCTACCTTGCAAAGCTGCCCAATAGTTTTCAGCTATAACCGCTACGCCCTCAATTTTAAATTTACCAAGAATACGTTCCGAACGAACTACTTTTAGAACACCCGCAACTTTTAGTGCCGCGCTATCGTCGAAGCTAATGAGTTTACTTCCTATAATCGGCGAACGCTCAACAGAAGCATACACCATATTCGGCACATCGGCATCAATTCCAAAAACTGCCGTGCCATTTACTTTCAACGGAATATCGGGGCGCGCACTTTTTTTACCGAGAATTTTAAAATCGGCGGGGTTTTTAAGCGTCGGATTTTGTGGAACTGGTAATTTCGAAGCCACTTCTACTAAATCGCCGTAAGCAGCACTTTTGCCAGATGCTTTGTGGAAAATAAAACCTTCCTGCGCCATGCATTCCGCTTCTGGTACATTCCAAGTTTGGCTCGCTGCTTTTACGAGCATTTCGCGCGCAGAAGCACCCGTTTTTCTAAGCGCATTGTAATTTGCTCTCACCGAACTCGATCCGCCAGACGTTTGCGCACCAAAAAAAGACTCCCCAGAAGTAGGTTTAATCCTAATTTTATCGAGAGATACTTCCAATTCTTCAGCTATAATAGCGGGTAGGGATTGAAATGTACCTTGACCCATTTCTGGTCGTGGGTTCATTATTGTAATCAAGCCCGATTTTTCGATGTTAACAAAAGGTGTAACATCAAAAGCCTCGCTGACATCAGAAAGATTTTCTAATATAGGCACAAGGCTATCACCTTCGGCAAAAGCACGAAATCCTAAAACAAGTCCAGCACCCGTGATGCCTGCTAAACGAAAAAATTCTCGGCGTTTTATCATTATAGTTGATAGTTATTTTTTGAAAATTACAAAAGACAAATAGCAAATGGCAAAAATCAAATGTCAAATGATCTTAAAACTTTCTTCTTGAAGATAATAGTTTAACATTTGCCTTTTGTTATTTGACTTTAGCCTTTTGCTCTTTATTATTCGCAGCTAAATGAATGGCTTCTCTAATTCTTTGATAAGTGCCGCAGCGACAAATATTTCCTTGCATTGCTGCGTCAATATCTGCATCGGTCGGTTTCGGATTATTTTTTAGCAGTGCCGTTGCAGACATAATTTGTCCCGATTGGCAGTAACCGCACTGCGGCACTTGCAATTCAATCCACGCTTTCTGAATGGCATTAAGTTCAACGCTACCTACACCTTCAATAGTTGTAATTTTTGTTCCGTCCGCATCCGAAACTGCTAAACTGCATGAGCGAATCGGTACACCATCTAAATGAACCGTACACGCACCACATTGTGCGATGCCACAGCCAAATTTTGTACCTTTCAATCCTATAAAATCGCGAATCACCCAAAGAAGCGGCATCTGTGGATCAACATCAACGGTATGGGTTTTGCCATTAACGGTTAGTTGGTAAGGCATAAGCTTTAATTATAAATTTAAAATAACGTTCAAATATAATTGCCTTTTATCTTTTATTAAACAATAAAAGATAAATTTTTAATTTTTTGTTTAAATTTTCTTTTTATCAACCAAACGACAACATTGCGGCGATTAAATCTTTGTTTTCTTTTGCCGTTCCCACCGAAATACGCAAACCGTTTGGTGTGCGAGGGTCGCTCGTTCGGCTGCGAATGACAACGCCTTGTTCAATTAAAAAGCGATACATTTTTTGCGCATTATCGCACTCAATAAAAACAAAATTTGCATCCGTTAGGTAAATATGTATAACGTGCGGTATGGTTTTTAATTTTTTAAAAAGAAATTCGCGCTGTTTTAAAATTGCTTTTACTTGCGCGTGCATTTTTTCGGGCGCTTTCAACGCGCCTAATGCCGCTTTCTGACTTAAAACATTAATGTTATACGGCGGTTTAATTTTATTCATTAGCGCAATTAATTCCGAATGCGCAAACGCCATGCCCATTCTAATCCCTGCTAATCCCCACGCTTTGGAAAGCGTTTGCAAAATCACAACTTTATCATTTTTTTGCCACTCATTCGCTAAACTCGGTTGCATCGAAAAATCACAATAAGCTTCATCTATCACAACAATGCCGTTGAAATTATTTATCAACGCCATTATTTTTTCGGGATGAATGACGTTACCCGTCGGATTATTCGGCGAGCACAAAAATAATATTTTTGTATTCGACATCGCTGATTTTAAAACGTCTTCCACGC
>JAYVVO010000548.1:0-21012 GCA_043786955.1 Saprospiraceae bacterium | reverse complement strand
CAATGCCAGTGCCAGCATATTCTTCTTTATTTTGCAAACGCTGGAAAGGGTTAAAAATAATTTGGGCATATTGTTGCTCGAAGCCTAATCCATTGTCTTGAATAGAAATTTTATAATAATGGATGTTTGTATTTTTAACGCGTAAAGTCGAAAAATCTTTGCTATCTACTTTTTCACAAGTTATAGCAATACGCAGTGGGACGTTTGGTTTAGCGTATTTTAAAGAATTGCCGAGGATATTTAGAAACAATTGTTGAATTTGAAAGGGAATAACACTCAACGTCGGTAATGTTTCATGTTCTATGAGTGCTTTCTTATCAAGAATAGTTTCCGATAAATCGCGCAAAGTTTTATCAAGTATAATATTTAAATCGGCGGTTTCAAAATTCTTTTCCGAGCTACTCGCACGCGAAAATGCAAGTAAATCGTCAATCAGCGATCTCATGCGCGTTGCAGAACTTTCTATACGTGTAAAATACATTTCTCCAACACCAGAAAGATGTTCAATTTCTTTTACGCGCGAAATAAAAGTTTGAATTTTTCGCAGTGGTTCTTGCAAATCGTGCGAAGCGACGTGATTGAATGCTGTCAGTTCGGCATTGCTTCGCTCTAAATCAACGTTGCGATTTTGCAAAGCTAAATCACTTAATTGTTGCTCTGTTACGTCCGTAATATAACCGGTGAGTAAAGATTCGCCTTTTGAATTTTTTAATATTTTACTTATAGATTTAAAATGGCGTATTGCACCATCGTCTTTACGTATTACTCTATAAAAGCTCGTAACGCCTTCACGCGTTTCAGCCATCTTTCTATTGGCTTCAATAGTAATGTGCCTATCGTCGGGGTGAATGTATTGTAAAAAATTTTTTAAATTCGATTCAAAAGATTGTGGTTCGCATCCTAACAACCGATAAAAATTATCCGAAAGTATGGATCTATTAGTTTTAACATCCCAACGCCAACTACTAAAATGACCGATTTGTTCTGCATTTTCAAATATCTCGGTCATAATTTCAAGTTCATCGTTTTTAGTTTCAAGTTCAGTGTTGCGCTGCTCTAATTTAATATTATTGAGATATTCATCAGTTACATCGGCATTGGTGCCAATAAAAATATCTTCGCCTTCTTGATCTTTAAAAAAAATACCTTTCGATTTAAAATAGCGTACTTCTCCATCAGCTCTAATAATTCTGTAAAAAGCAGGTTTGTTAACGAGCGACTTAAACGTTTGTTCGCTGGTTTTACTAATTATGTGTTTATCATCTGGATGTACAACATCCATAAAATGTTCTTTACTTGCATCAAACTGTTCTGGTTTGAAACCTAATAAACGGAAATGATTATCGGAATAGATTAGCTTATTGTTTTTTATATTCCATCGCCAACTGCTTATTTTACCTAATTCTTCTGATCGTTCAAGTGTTTCCGTAGTCAGCGTTAATTCGTGGTTTACTTTTTTAAGTAAAACTAAATTTTTATTAATTTGGGCATAAGCAATTGCAAAAACTGTTAAGCAAAATAGAATCAATAACCAAATGTAAAACGGTGTGAAACCTATTAATTCTAAATATGTTTTCTCTCGCTTTTTCAAAAGCGATTTCTCAATTTGAATCATTTTGTGAGTTAAATCATTAATTTTATCCATTAAGCTTTTGCCTTCCAAATAGTTTTTATTTATTTCAATTTTGTTGAATATATTTTTTGGTGAAAGAGTATTAAATTTTTCAAAGAGTGCAAACCGAAGCGTTACTAAATTATTAAGGGTATCTAAATTTTTTTGTTGTGTGTCGTTGTCGTAAGTTAATTTTCGCACCCTATGATAGGCTTCATTAATTTTTTCCCATGAACCTTGGAACGGTTGTAACAGGATAGAATCTCCCGTAATTGTAAAACCGCTTCTTCCAATTTCTGCATCTTTTAAACACGAGAGTAGATTGTCTAACTCTAAATTAACTTTGTAGGTGTGCATCACCCAATCTGTGGAGTCCGATAATTTTGAATATTGTTTGTATAAAACGGCTGAAAGAATAACTAAACCAACCAAAGACAGTATAAAAACAAAATTCATTACCAACGAAGAGAAAACTAAAAATTTAGGTTTCATGGCAAGATAAAATAGTATAAATTTATCAATTGCATTCAGCTATCGCTGAGGGTTGAAATAAATAATATCGTACAGAGAAGGTGCAGCGCATCTTTCGTAAAATCAGTCAATAATTATTTCTAAAATTTTAATCTAAATACTCAAAAAAAAGTTATCGCGATTTAAGCCTGAGGTTTGATATTGCCAATTGAGCGTAATGACTTGTTTTAAAATTTTTTTGAGGGTACCGAAATCGCTTGGTTTTTTTATAAAAACATTTGCACCATTAATGAAAGTGTCTTCAATATCTTGCTCAGCACCCGACGTAGAATAAATAGCAATCGCAATATCTTTTAGCTTACTCATTTTTTTAATTTCGCTGAGACAATCTTTACCATTCATGCGGGGCATATTCAAATCTAAAAAAAGTACGTTTGGCAACACCACGCCATCTTTGTTCAAGTAATTGAGCAATTCTTGACCATCGTTAACCGTATTCACGATGGTATTCATTTTTATTTCGTTCAGAGCATCGCTAAAAATTAAGCGATCGTCTTCGTCGTCGTCGGCAAGAAGTATATAGATCGGTTCATTTTTCATAAATATCTGCGAGTTAGAAGCTTTGGAAAAATCAATTAATTACGCGAAAATAACAATTCATTTTATATTAAACGATTTTTTGCACAGTTTCTCTTTTTTTATTTACAATTCTTTGAAAAGCAGTAGGCGTTAAGCCGGTTACGTTTTTAAATTGATTGCAAAAATGGGCGACACTGCTATAATTTAGTCTATAAGAGATTTCAGTAAAATTTAGATTTTCAATACTGATGAGCTGTTTTGATCGCTCAATTTTTTGTAGAATAATAAAACTTTCAATCGAAGTATAAGTAACCTCTGAAAAAATATTGGCGATGTAACCGTAGCTTAAATCTAATTTTTCGGCAATGAACGCAGAGATTTTAATATTCGGCAAATCGCTTTCGGTGTAAATCATTTCGGTCACCACGTCCTTAACACGTTGAACCAAAATACTTTTCTTGTTTTCAACCAGTTCAATGCCATAATCTTTGAGATTATTACTCAAAGTAGCCAATTGTTCTGTACTCGGATTTTTCATTACTTCTACTTCACCCAAACCCAAAACTTCATGTCCCAAATTTAAGTGACTCAATTGGTCATTCAAAATTTTTTTACAAACCAAATTCAAGTCGAACTTAAAGTGTAGTTTCATTACGGTTTATTTTTCCTGTTTTAATGTACAAAAGTAAAAAAAGGTTTTTAAATAAAAAATTTTTAAATAAAAAAAACCCCACACTTACGAGTGGAGTTTTAAAACTCAAAAAATATTTGCAGTTTATTAAATGACCTAATCTAATTTTGACTAATACACAAAAAATATTCTCCTACTCTTGTTCTTGCATCTGTTTAGATCTTGAGTTTGAGCTACCATTTGAGCTACCGTTTGAACTCTGAGAATTTCCGTTTGATGAACGGCTTAAATTTCCGTTCGAGCTATTCTCATTTTTAGAAGTGAAATGACCGTTTTCATCTCGTGGATGTTGTCCGCTATTGCTTGATGATTTGTTTGAACTGTTTGAATTGTTTGACTGCGAGTAACGCTTGTCAATTTCGCCAGCTTTTGTTAAATGTTCATCAGCGCTCGCATGACTTTGTGACGCTTTTGAATGATCACCATTGCGTGTGTGCATTGCAGCATCCTTACGATGCTTTGATGCTTGCTCATAATGATCCGCAGAAGTTGAATGATCATTCGATTGCTTATAACGCTGATCAATTTCCCCTGCTCTGTTCAAATGTTCGTTTGCCTTAGCGTGGCTTTCTGATGCTTTTGAATGATTACCCATTTGTGTGTGCATAGCAGCTTCTTTGCGATGATCAGATGCTTTTGAATAATGATCGGCAGAAGTTTCATGATCTTGCGCAGATTTGTAGCGTTGATCAATTTCGCCAGCTTTTGAGTGGTGCATTTCAGCTAGCTCTGCGCTGTCGTTTGCTTTGTCCATATCACCAGAATCAACGTGCTTCGCAGCATCGTTGTGGTGTTTAGCAGCTGACTCGTGATGGCTTGCTGCTTTTTTGTGGTCAGCGGAAGAATAATTTTTTGATTTACTACCGCTGTTTGAACCGTTTGAAGAATTAGATTTTGAACCAGAATTCATTGTCTATAAATTTAATGTTTGTAACAAAATTATTACAGTGCAAATTTGATATTAGTTGCTTCTGAGAAATTTACAACATTTGTTTAAAAAGTTACATGATTTACAGATAGATGAAAATCAAATGAATATTTTGTAAAAGTAAAAAAACAAGAATAAAAAAGCGGCTTTTTTACGAGCCGCTTTTTTTAGATTCCGACAAAGTGTTTTACCGTGCCGAATATTATGGTTTACAAATTATTTATTACATAGCTTGACACATCGCATAAAGCTTATTATCAGTTTGTTGCTCTTCATTTAAATTATCTTGTAAAAGTTTTGCAGCTGTATTTTCGCCTAACTTATTGGCAAAAGCAATCAAAGTGCTGTATGTTGCAATTTCATAATGTTCAACTTTGCGCGCTGCTGAAAGTATTCCTGCATCGCGCACATCGCCCATTTCCGTTTCCGACATAATTTCTTCGGCTTCTTTCGTAATGCCTGCCATAGCCTCGCATTTTTTAGCTTCCGCTTTTTCACCTAAACTTGAAAAAACATCTTCTAAACGTTTCACATGATTTTGCGTTTCAGCTAAATGTTTTTCAAATCCTTTTACCATTTCAGGATTAGAGGTATTTGATATCATTTTAGGAATAGCTTTTGTGAGTAAATTTTCTGCCCAGTAAATGTCTTTCAATTCATCTACAAATAAATCGCGCAGGCTGTGTGCTGCGTCAGGTTTTGCTTTAATAGTTCCAGCTTTAGAATGTTGCGCAGTGTTTGTGTGTTCTGCTACACTGTTTGAATTTGTCATAATCTCATTTTTTTTAAAATTAATTTAAACTTTCCGTGCAAAATTACTTGCAACAAAAAATGAGTTAGTTGTACAATTTCAGAAAAAAGTTACAAGTTTCGCAGATTGTGAAGGTTGTTGAGAAGTAAGAAAACAAAAGCAATTTATAACTCCAGCCTGAAGACTGGGGTTATAAACTTTTTCACTTAATTTGAATATAATTGAATGTCAGAAAAATATGTCCAATACCCGAAAATTTTGTGTATTGTTGAAGTTTTTCAAACTTATTAAGCACTCAAATGTGATTGCTCATGACGTCAATAATATCTTTTTCATTTGCTAATGCCGGAAAATATTTAAAAAGGAGTGAAGGTTTTGTCCCTTTAGTCTGTTCGACAAACATTTTAAGCAATTTAAGTGCCGTTTTTTTGCGATTGAGCGTGTATTGAATACCCAAATTAAAAATTTCGAGACGCGGTGTAGTTATATTGAGTAATGCTTCTTGCGTAATTTGTTCTGCCGTGCGCATTTGATTTGCCTCTAATAGAAACGCAATAAGTTCTACCCAAGAAGTTTCTAAATCGGGTGCAACATCGGTTGCAATGCGATAAGCGCGCAATGCCTTAGTTAATTGATTATTGTTTTTGTAAGCGCGCGCCAAATCTAAATAAAAATTCTCATCGCTATCATCTATTGCAATTGCAGAATTAAAAAACTGAATAGCTAATCGAAATTGTTTTTCTGCCATGGCACACACTCCCATTCTATAAAACGAAGTGGCATCCTTACCATTTAAATCAATAGCTTTTAAATAATATTGACAAGCCGTTTTATAATGAGACATTCTCTCGAAACAAAAACCCAACTTATGCAAACCCATTATACTCACACCACACAAAGCAATAGCTTGTTTATACACAATTACAGCGCGCCTGAAATGTTTTTGGTGAATTAAAATCTCGCCCATTTCCATGTAAGCGTCATAATTTTTGTCGTCTATGGCGTAAGCAAAACCGAATGCTTCTCCTGCTGCCTCGTATTTTTCTAAAGCGGAATATGCATAACCCAAATTCATCCAAGCTAAAGCATTGAACGGATTTTTATCTAAAAGAAAACTGTGAAATTCAATGCTGTCTTCATACGCGCCAGCGTATTCCACTGCGCAAAGCATTTGCTTGTAGCCGTCTTCGTAATCGGGGCTTTGTAAAAGGGTAGATTTAAGTGTTCCTAACATTTGTTTGTAATTTCCTTGTAAAATAAATATTAATGAGAATAAATGTAATTCGATTTTTTTTAAACCTTGTTTTAAAATCCATGAAACGTGACATTAATAAATTCCACATTTTTCAATTTTAATTCTAAAGCAGCGTTTCTTTACTATAACTTGATTTATAAAGTTCGTTAAAAATTTAAGTAAATTTTCAGTTGAAATTTTTGGGTTTGCTAAGTACTATCTTTACAAGTTTAGAAATTTTATAAAGGTCCTTTACCTCGAAATCCAATACCGTTTAGTCAAAAAAAATTACCGATTGATCTAAAAATTACGTTTTTAACTTTGTTTTCTTCGTTAAAACTCAACTGTTTTTTATACTATTTAACTCTAAAACTTGTACAATGTAGGTACTAATTTTTAAATTTTTTACTAAAAATTAAAAAAAGAGGTTTGATGTGGAAACATTTTTCAAAAAACTGAGCTAAATATTTTCAATTTATTTTCTAGCATAATTCACATTTTAATGAATCTTTATCTCATTGCAAATCGCGCAATATTGGTGAATTCAAGTTTACAGAAATTAAAGTCTTGTGACATGGAAATATAAAATAAAAACGAAAAAATTTCGTGCTTCAAATTTAAAATCAGTCTAAATCGTTTTATAAGTGTGATCTCTCTTTACATTCACATCAAAATCTGTTTTTTGGTGTTTATTGTTTATTGTAAATTTGCAAAAAATTCAATTTATGAAACCTATTTATATCGTTGCCATTTTGTTATTAATGGGCGGAATTGCAGCACTCACCGTACAAGCTAAAGACGTTGCTACTTACTCAAGCTTTTCGGATGCCAGCACAACAGGTGAGCGCGTTAAAGTAGCAGGGCAACTCTGTAAAGAAAAAAAAATGCTTTACGATCCCACAAACAATCCGAATGAATTTCTTTTTTCCCTGCGCGATGCTAAAGGAACAGAAATGGAAGTGCATCTGATGAAACCTAAACCGCAAGATTTTGAGCTTTCGGAGCAAGTTGTTGTAACAGGAGAAGTTAATAAAGGTGTTTTTGTAGCGAACGACATTCTGATGAAATGCCCGAGTAAATACAAGGACGAGGAAATTTACATGAAGAAAAATAAATCGTAGTGCGTCAGGTATAAATAAAATCAATGCAAAGTTTTTTAGGGGAATATCTTATCCCACGTTATGTGGGTCATTTCGCAATCATCGCAAGTTTTTGTGCAGCGTGTTTAGCAACTTACGCCTTTGTACGAGCTACGCAAACTTCAAAAATTGCGACGCAACAAACTTTATGGCAACGCATTGGTGTGTGGTCATTCAGCGTGCATGGCGTGAGTGTGATAACTGTCATTATTTGTATTTTTTATGTGATGATGACGAAAAGGTTTGAATACTTTTATGCACATTCACATACCGATAAAGATTTGCCTTGGTATTATGTTTTCGCAGCTTTTTGGGAAGGACAAGAAGGGAGCTTTTTACTCTGGATGTTTTGGCATGTGATGCTCGGCGGATTTTTAATTTACTATCTTTCCAAATTTGATAGAAAAAATGCAGCGAATAACGCGGATAATTTTAAATGGTTACCTCCAGTTGTTGCCGTGCTTTCGTGCATTCAAATTTTCTTGACGTCTATGATTCTCGGCGTGCACATGGGTTGGGGTGAACACATTATTAAATGGGGAAGTAATCCGATTTTACTTTTGCGCGAAGCGAACGAAATGCCTTTTATAAAAGATGGTTATGTTGAAAAATTGGCGCAGTCTGCGCGCGGATTAAATCCATTGTTGCAAAATTATTGGATGACGATTCACCCACCGACTTTATTTTTGGGTTTTGCGTCAACATCAATTCCATTTTGTTTTGCAGTTGCCGCACTATGGCAAAAAAAATATACGCAGTGGCTGCCATTAGTGCAACCGTTCGCTTTTTTCTCTGCGGCAATTCTTGGTACAGGCATTTTAATGGGCGGTGCTTGGGCTTATGAAGCGTTGAGTTTTAATGGTTATTGGGCGTGGGATGCTGTAGAAAATATGAGTTTAGTGCCTTGGCTTGTGATGGTTGCAGGTATTCACACGCATTTAATTGCACGCGTAACGGGTAATTCTTTGCGTTCTACGTTTGTTTTTTACTTGCTGTCTTTCAGTTTGGTGTTGTACTCTACTTTTTTAACGCGCTCAGGTATTTTGGGCGAAACAAGTGTTCACGCGTTCACGGAATTAGGTCTCGAAAATCAATTAATCTTATTTCAAGTTTTCTTCTTAGTCGTAGCTGTATATTTATTTGCAAAAAATTACAAATCCATACCGACAAACGAAAGAGATGAATCGGTGGCGAGTAAAGAATTTTGGATGCTCATTGGTGCGCTCATTTTAGTTTTAAGTGCGGTGTTGATGACTTTCACAACTTCGATTCCCGTTTTTTCTAAAGTACAATCTTTTGCTGGATCTACATTTGGTTTTAAAACTAAACCCATCACTTCTCCAATTGATCCACTGGCGCACTACAACAAAACGCAACTTTGGATTGCTGTTTCGATGGGATTAATTACAGGTTTTACGCAATCATTGCGTTTCAAAGAATTTAATTTTGCCAATCACAGCAAAAAATATTTACTCAATCTCGCAATTTTAGGTGGGATTTCTTTTTTGTTAGCAATTCTCGTGGCTACCGTTTTTGCTTCGCAATATTCCACACGAGATGTTACAGGAACGTTTGAAAATTTGAAAGGATTTTTTGTAATGCCTTGGCAATACGCATTAATGTTGTATGCAGGTGTTTTCACTTGCGTCTGTAATATTGATTTTATAATTTCTCGCGCCAGAACAGGATTAAAAACAACAGGCTCTGCGTTTTCGCATTTGGGTTTTGGAATTTTAGTCGTCGGTATTTTAATCAGTGGAATTAATAAAAACTGGATTTCTAATAATCGCTTCGCGATGGAAGGCATTGCAGGATTCACGGATGAACAGTTTAATAAAAATATTTTATTGATAAAGGGCGCGCCGATGTTTATGAGTGGTTACCAAGTCGAGTATCAAAGCGACACAGCGTATGGATCACATCGCGATTACACTTTAGTTTTCAGAAAAAAATCACCCGATTTAAAAACTACTTTGGATTCGTTCGTCACGCATCCGTATGTGCTGTATGATAAAAAAACGGGAAAGCTCGCATCAACCAATCCTGATACGCGACATAAATTAGGCTACGATATTTTTACTTATATTCCAGCACTTCCACCGAGCGAACAAAATCCAGAACTTGCCAAGCGCGAAGAAGACAGTTTAAAATACACGAACTATTCTTTAAAGTTGGATGATTCACTGCGCATAAGTGCAAAAATTAACGATACCACAACACAAAAGTATGTTATTACCCTCGATAGTTTGAGTTTTAAACCCAAACATCCAAAATATGTAGCACAAGAAAATGATATTGCAGTGAGTGCGCATTTAAAGTTTCATAACGCCCAAGGGAAATCTTTCGAGGCGGAACCCTTGGTTTTAGTGCGCGGTGGATTTGTTTATCAATTGCCTGCAACTGTTAACAATTTAAGTGTTCGCGTGAAGCTGGAGCCAAATATTTTTGATGCTTTAATGAAGACCGAACAAAACAAACAAATAAAAGAATTAGCATTTTCTGAAAACGAAACGCAAGTTTTGGAAGACGGCGCGCGCGCAACTTTTGTAGGCATTAATGCGCAGCCTAATTTGCCCGAAAGCGAAAAACAAGCGGGCGATATTGCTTTTTCTGCCATCGTTAAAATTGAAAAGAATAATCAAACGTCTATTGTTCAGCCTGTTTATATCATTCGCGATAATCAACCATTTTCCATTCCTGCCGACATTACTGCATCGGGTTTGAGTTTAACGATTACTAAAGTTGATCCGAAGAATAAAAAAATAATTCTCGGAATCAATAATGCTAGAAAAGGATTTGTTGTGCCGATAAATATTGCTGAAAATGCGCCGCGTACAGATTATATTGTTTTAGAAGCGACAGTCAATCCTGGAATCAATTTAGTTTGGTCGGGTTGCTTACTCATGCTTTCAGGTTTTGTAATGATGCTTTTTTTGCGAATACGGAAACATTAAAAGAAAAGAAGTTAGAAGTATTGATGTTCGTGCCCTCCTAGATAGTGGTGCTTACATGATGGCAATCAATGAAAATATTGAAGATCAATTAGGTTTAGATGTTATTGACAAACGCACTGCGCAATTGGCTGATGGTACTTTAGTAACGCTTGATATTGTTGGACCTTTAGAAGTGCGTTTCGCTAACCGTATGGCAATGTGTAATGCCATGGTGTTAGATGGTGATGTTGAAGTATTATTAGGTGCGATACCGATGGAAGAAATGGATGTGCTCATTCATCCAAAAGATCAAAAACTTATTGTTAATCCTTTGCATCCTTACAAACCGCAACTCTCTTTAAAATAAATTTTTCTATTTTTGAATCAACCGAATTGAGAGAATTACGTTTTGTATTTCTTATGCAAATCTTTCCAAGCTAAAATATATTTAACAGCGAGCGATTTATATGGCGACCAACCTTCAGCCACTTCCAACATTTGCGTTTTCAATTTCGTTTTCGAATCCAATCCGTACAATTGCACCATTAAATTTTTAAGATGGTAATCGTCGGCGGGAAAAATATTTGGTCGTTCGAGTGTGTAAAGTAAAATCATATCCATCGTCCAGATTCCGATACCTTTTATTTCCGATAGTTTTTCGCGCACTGCGTCATCGCCTAAAGTGTTCCAATCAAAAGAAGTCAATTTATTTTCTTGCCAATATTCTGTCAAACGTAATAATGTTTGATATTTTGCATCAGACATTTTGAGCGAAGCAATTTGATCATCGGGAATCGTAAATAAATTTTCTGCCGTCGGCAAAACGCCATTTAAAAACGCAGTAAGTTTGGTTACGACATTAAACTTACTGCGGTAATGAATTTGTTGATCGAGAATACAACTCAGTAAATCATAAAATACATTGTGGGTACTTTCAACGCGAGGTACTTTTTTTATTTTTTCGATAATGTTTTCTATTACAATATCTCGGCGCGATAAATGAGCAATACCTAATTCTTCCATAATTACAATTTCTGATTCAACTGCGTTTTTAAGCGGTCTGAATCGCTGATGCGTTGCTTTAAAATTTCGATGTAATCTTTTGCTTCCGAAACGGCATAATCGCTGTATGCACTGTTTGCAAAAACTAAAGCCGTTTCGAGTTTTCCGAGAACTTCGTTAGCGAGTGCTAAATTATAAGTTGCTTTACCTGCCGATTTTTTATCGTCTTTTTGTGCCGCAATCGGAGCCCAAATATCTTCTGCTTTCAACCATTGCGCAGTTTCTACATCGCGCACTGCTTGCTTCATCGGTTCTTTAAAAACGCCATCGCCCGAAGAAAAATAAGTGCGATGAACGGTAATCCATGTTGGCGCAATGCGTTTACCATATTCATTACCTGCTTGCAACGATAAATCTTCCACACACGTTGTGCCCGAACTTAAATTTGTGCGCGCCGACTTTTCGGTTTCACCTTTGCCCGTGTGGGTGGCATTTTTTGTAATGACATATTCATCGAGCACTTGTCTTGACTGAGGATCATATAATCGCCAGCCAAAACGCAAATTCATAATACGATTCGCCGTGAATTCTGTTCTTTTAATCTCTTTGCCATCTTTTTTTTCTGTGACTTCTCCTTTCGTAATTCTTATATCATTACGCGGCTCAAACATTTCAATCGCTGCAACAGCATCTACTCTGTAATCCTGACAAATGCGTTCAATATCGCGCCAATCAATCGGCGCCAGCATACTCGTTCCTGTTTCGCTACCGTTTAATTCAACTGTCGTTGATTTTACAGCAAAGCGCGGTGTTTGAGTAAGTGTTTTTGTTAATCCTTCAACGGCTTTTACTCTGCCGTTTCTATCTTGAAAAAGTGCATTATCATTTAATAAATTAAGCGCAGCAGTTGCCCAACCGCTCGAAGGTTTCGATCTATCAATAACAGCAATCGTGTTGACGTGATCTGGAATAACTAATTGTGCAGGTTGTAAAACTTGAATACCAACAGATGGTGAACAAGCTGAAAGATAAATTAGTCCAGAAAAAATTAAAAAGCTTGAAAAATTGTTTTTTGTTTTTGACATTATACTTGATTTAAGATTTAACTAAATTTGATACAAATTTATGTCAAATTTTTATTTTTGAGCTTCAAAAATAAAAATCAATTAAATATAAATCCTCAAACTATTCAAAAGCATTTTCGATGGCGCGATTCGCATTAATGATGGATTGTTTTTCTTTCCACGTTTTCCATTGTGCGCCTGCCACGGCGTTAAATCCTTTATCTATTGCAAAGTGGCGCGAAATATTCCATAAGCCGCGCAATTTTGTCGCTGTGCTATTGTGCGCGCGCAGCGAAATTGAAAATCCACCATCCACATAATGAATAAAATGCCAAAAAGTACTCGGTATATAAACCGTTTCGCCGTGTTCAATCGTTGTTTCCCAACCTTGAAGATATTTAAGTGCTGGATATTTATCGTAATCAGGATTTAAGATATTGACATGGCTTTGCACCGTAAAAGGGTGTTGATACAAAAGCTTTGATTGTTCAGGTCCGAACAAAATGACGCGTTTGCGCGTGTGGAACTGCGTTAAAAAAACGGAAGAGCAATCTATATCGTAATGTAAGTTGACCACCGCACCTTCACCACCAAAAAACATGAACGGATATTCTTTCACAAAACCGCCCATGATGGTTGGCATTATCACATCTTTCGCTAAATCGGGTGCATGGTTAAAAATATTGAACAAAAACATTCGCAACTCGGTTGGTCCCGCTTGAATGAGATCGAGATATTCTCCAAAAGGCATTTTTATGCGCGGCACCATATAATTTTTGCCTGGCTTATGATAATCGTTACCATACAGCGGAACAATGATGTGACCGTATTTTTCTTTTAAATAATCGAAAGTCCATAAAGTTGTTGCAGGCCATTGCGCAGATAAATCTTTAAAAACAACGGGGGTTTTACTTGAAAAGTGATCTCTCTGAAATGTTTCTAGAGTTAAACCTGATTTTTTTTCGATGGGTTTTAAAAGCATGATAAAAATTTTAACCTTTATAACGAAAAAAATAAATTGAAAAACAACTGAGTTTAAACTAAATGAAAAACGCCATTCCTGAATCAAGAACAGCGTTTTTTGTTGGGTTATAAGGATTCGAACCTTAACAAAGAGAACCAAAAACTCTTGTGCTACCGTTACACCATAACCCAATCTGCTTTTCGCGCTGCAAAGATAGCGGTTTTTATCTTTTTTCAAACATTGAGAGAAAAAAAATATTTTAACCGCCGAGTTGAATGCGGTTTTTACAGAAAAAATAATCTGTTTCTGTGTTCGATGCTACAATTAAAATGCCTTCTGCGGATAGAACATATTTTTCAATCATGGCGCGATACCATTCAATTCCTGCTGCATCTAAATTTGTTGTTGGTTCATCGAGTAAAATAATCGGCGTATCCGTGAAAAGAGCGAGTACTAATTTTAAACGTTGCTTCATGCCACTCGAAAAGGTGCTAATCTGTTTTTTCTTTTGTTTTGTATCTAAAAGAACGCTTGGTATATCGCTCTCAGAAAAAAAAGGTTTAAATTTTTTAAATTTTAAATGAAAATCAATCAATTCTTCCAGTGTGAATTCTTCGATGAGTTCCATGTACGGCGCAGAAAAGCTAATAAATGGAAAGTGTTTATCATTTGGAATTAATTTTTCGGAATTAAATAATTTAATGCTGCCACTCGAAGCATTTAAATAACCCGCAATAATTTTCATTAGTGTTGATTTCCCAACACCATTTGCGCCTAAAACCGCATAAGTTTCCGAAGATTGAAACGTATAGTTAAAATCGGTAATAATTTTTTGATTAGAAAAATTTTTGGAAATATTATCGCAAATAATTTGAAGGCTCACGCGAGGAGGAAGTTTTAATCAGCTTTTGTTTCTGCTTTATAATTGATGGTTCGATAACTTTTAATCAGACCGCGTGTAGAATCATTTATAAAATTGACAATTTTTTCTTTTTCGGGTGAGTCTTTAACTTTTTCGTCAATCATATTCAATGCATGTGAAACGTTACTGTTATCAACGAATAAAATCCTGTAAATATCTCGGATATTATCAACTTGCTCATTCGTAAATCCGCGTCGGTACAAACCTACACGATTAACACCTGTGTATGAGAGCGGCGTTCGCGATGCTAAAACAAAAGGAGGAATATCGCGTGGCACTAATGAGCCACCGCCGACAAAAACATCTTGCCCAATTTTCACAAATTGATGCACAGCTACCATGCCACCGATGCGCGCAAAATCGCCAATTTCAATATGCCCAGCGAGCGTAACGTTATTAGCCAGAACAACATTATCGCCTACAACGCAATCGTGCGCAACGTGCACATACGCCATGATTAAACAATTTTTGCCAATGACCGTTTTTCCAGTAGCTGTTGTGCCGATATTAAGTGTGCAATATTCTCTTACAGTCGTGTTATCCCCTATGAATAGATACGCTTTCTCACCTTTGTATTTTAAATCTTGTGGCGTTGAGCCCATAATTGCCCCTTGAAATATTTTACAGTTTTTACCAATGCGCGAGCCATCCATAATATTTACATTAGGGGCTATCCAAGTATTGTCTCCTATTTCGACATCTGCACTGATGAAACAAAACGGGCTAATAGTTACATTTTTGCCAATTTTCGCATCCTTATGAACTACACTTAACTTACTAATATCCATTCTAAGAATAATGGTTATAAACAGATTTTAACTATAACGTATGAAGAACGTTTTTGTGTACCAGTTGTTTATGTTTCTAAGGTGGTTTTTTTGACTACATATTTTGCAAAAATACGTTTTAGATTTAAAATTAACGAATTAATATCTATCCAAGTTCAATTCTTTTAGCTTATTGGTCTTTTTTGAACAAAAGCTGTTAATTCTGCTTCGGAAACTTTTTTATTCCCTACATAACATTTTCCGCCCATTCTTACAATTCCGCGCCGCATCGGTTCTAATAAAACAATCGAAAGCATTAGAGTGTCGCCTGGTAAAACTTTATCTTTAAATTTACAGTTTTCAATTTTAATGAAATACGTATCCCAAATTTCGCCTTCAGGTACATTTCTGAGTGCCCAAACACCACCCGTTTGCGCCATCGCTTCAATTTGTAAAACGCCAGGGAAAACGGGATTTTCTGGAAAATGTCCTTGAAAAAACCATTCATTCATCGTTATTTGTTTGAAACCGATGATGTGTTGATCGGAAATTTCGGTGATAGCATCCACTAATAAAAACGGATAGCGGTGCGGTAATTTTTTCATTATTTGCACAACATCCATCACAGGTTTTGCGCCAGGCGTATAAACAGGTATCGCTTCTTTCGATTTGTGTAACTCGTAGGCTTTTTTAATCAATTTAGCAAAATTGATATTCGCTTCGTGTCCTGGTTTAATAGCAATGATGCGCGCCTTTAAGTGTTTACCCACCAACGATAAATCGCCTAAAACATCTAAAAGTTTGTGCCGCGCCAATTCATTCGGAAAATGAAAATCATTTTGGTTGACTAAACCTTTAGAATTTATGGTAAACTCGGATTGGTTGAATTTTTTCTTGAGATGTTCGTATTCCGAGTTTTCGAGTTGCTCGTTGGCAATAACAAGTGCATTGTCAAAATTTCCACCGCGAATTAATCCACTATCGTAAAGCATCTCTAATTCGTTCACAAAAACAAAAGTTCGATTAGGCGCAATTTCATCCACGTAGCATGTACTCTCATCGTAAAAAGCAGATTGCTGACCAATATAAGGCGAATTGAAATCTATAAAAACTTGAACAGAAAAATTTTCATCTGGAAAAGCCATTAATTCAGCCCCCGTTTTTTCGTCTCTGTAATGAATCGGCTCAGTGATTGCAAAATAAGAGCGTTCAATTTTTTGTTCAACGAGTCCTGCTTCAATAATTTTATCACTAAATAATTTGGCTGAACCATCTAATATAGGAATTTCTTCGCCGTCTAATTCAATTATTATATTGTCAACACCGTTTGATATGATGGCAGAAAGCAAATGTTCAACCGTACTAACTTTAGCTTGCTTGTAACTTAATTCAGTATTGCGCAATGTTTGCGACACTAAAAATACATCCGCGTCAAATTCTAAATTGTCTAAATCTGTACGAATAAATTTGTACCCAGAATTTTCTGGTGCAGGCTTGAGTGTAAGATTAATTTTTTTTCCATAATGCAATCCTATTCCACTGAATTGAACCGACGTCTTTAAAGTTTTTTGTAACATTTGTGTAAATTCTTTTCTGAAAGGGCAAATTTAGGTAATCAATTATTTTTTTAGTAAGAAATTAAAAAAATAGTAACGTGCGTGTATTTATTATCGTATAATAGTCGTATTAAAAGAATTAACACCGCTTTCAGAACAACAAATTTTATTATGCCTTTATTTCTAAACAGTTCCAACGCATTAAAATTTCAAGCACTTTTGTTTTTTTCGCTTTTTTTATGCCAAATTAGTTTTTCTCAAAACGTTGATTACCCACTCTGGAACGATCGCGCTTATCATATCATGGATCGACTCGATTTAATGACGGGTGGTGACAACAGTTTGCACACCGCTTTAAAAAGTATTTCGCGATATGATTGTATACGCGTCGTCAATCGCTTAGATTCTCTCAAAAATATAAATTTACTACCGCTCGATAATTCCGATTTGCAATATCTGCGCGATGACAATCCAACTATTTTAGGCAATTCCGAAGATGTGACAACGCTTACAGGCGACAATGAAAATAAAAAAATACCTGAGCAAACGACAAGTTTTTGGAAAAAATTTTATAAACGACCCGCCGATTTATGGTATATTGACACTAAATATTTCGATTTAAGTATCAACCCAGTTATAAGCTTTCAAGTTGCACCTGATTTAAAAGACAATAATAAAAATATTTTTACGAACACACGGGGTATAATTTTGCAAGGCACTATTGATGATAAACTCCATTTCTATTCAAATATTTACGAAACACAGAGTCAATTACCATCTTACGGCGTTGATTACGTTTCAAAATATGCTTTGCCAGGTGCGGGATTTGTCAAAGATTATAGCAGCAGCATTTTTAAAGTTAAAAACGGCTACGATTATTTATTGAGTGATGCTTATTTGAGTTTTAACGCGACCAAGCACATTAATATAAAATTTGGACATGGTGCAAATTTTATCGGTGATGGTGAAAAATCGCTCATCCTTTCCGATTTTGCAGGCAATTATCTGTATTTAAAACTAACGACAAACGTTTGGAAGTTTCAATATCAAAATATTTTTGCCGAACTCACAGCAGGAGATCCGAATGTTGCAGCAAGTACGAGCCAATTAATCACCAAAAAATATATTGCGCTCCACGATTTAGATTATAAAATTTCTAATAATTTTTCGCTCGGCATTTACGAATCCATCATTTTTGCACGCAAAGACCATTTTGAATTTCAATATTTAAATCCCGTCATTTTTTATAGGACTGTGGAAGGAAGTCTCGGCAGTCCCGATAATGTTGTTATCGGTACAAACTTTAAATGGAACTTGAAGAAAAAATATTCCATCTATGGTCAACTTGTGCTCGATGAATTTGTTTTTAAAGAATTATTTGTTGAGAATAGAAACTCGTGGGTCAATAAATATGGTTTTCAAATTGGCGCAAAAAGTATTAATACTTTTGGAATTGATCACCTCGATTTTCAGATTGAAGCAAACTTTGTTCGACCTTATACGTACACACATTTTGACAGCGTTTCTAATTACACACACCAAAATAAACCTTTGGCAGATGCGTTAGGCGCAAATTTTAAAGAGTATTTGGGAATTGTTCGCTATCAACCGTCTAAAAATTTATTTTTAAAAGCTATCGTAATGTTGGCTGATGTTGGTGAGGACGCACCAGGATTGAATTATGGGAATGATATTTTAACTGATTACACAACCCGCATTATGGATTATGGCAACGTGATTGGTCAAGGGGTAAAAGCAAATATTTCTTTAGTGAGTGTTAATGCTTCGTGGCAATTTCACCACAATATGCTTTTTAACCTGCAAATGCTGGCAAGAAAAAAAACGAGTGATGATCCAAGTAGAAATCAATCTACTTTATATTTTGGTGGCGGTGTGAAAATTAATATTGATAGCAAACCGCTTTTATTCTAAATTAAAAATTTAAAGTATAATTTTTACAATTTGTAAAACAATATTATATTTGGATGCGTAAAATTATAATCCCACTTCTCTATCATTTAAAAAATTAAACATTTAATGTCAGAAACCCGCATTTTAGTCGTAGATGACCAAGAAGCAATACGCAAAGGTATTCGCAACATTATTGAAGTCAGTAAAAAGTATAAAGTTGATGAAGCCGTTGATGGTATGGATTGCCTCGAAAAAGTCCGTAGCGCGCATTACGATTGTATTTTTCTCGACATTGACATGCCCCGCATGAACGGAACAGACGCTTTGGAGCGCTTACGCGTTATTGCGCCCGAAACGCCGATACTGATGATTTCAGCCAATCAAAGTTTATCGGTTGCTGTGGCTTGTTGCAGAAAAGGAGCAATTGATTATATCGAAAAACCGTTGGATATGCAGCGAATGCTTATTTCGTTGGATAACGCGCTGAACACATCGGTTTTAAAAACGGAACAAAAAACGTTAAAACAGAAAATCTCTCAGAAAAATAAATCTATTGAGATTATCGGCGAATCGGAAGGCATAAAAAATGTGCGCTACCTGATAGAAAAAGCATCGAAGCTACCCGTCAATGTTTTAATTACAGGTGAAACAGGTTCGGGAAAAGAATTAGTTGCAAAATGGATTCATGAATTGAGCGATAGATCAACGCATCCACTCATTGAAGTTAACTCTTCAGCTATCACGAAAGATTTATTTGAAAGCACCATGTTTGGGCATTTAGCTGGTGCATTTACGGACGCTAAAAAAGATTTGAAAGGCAAATTTGAAGTGGCAGATAAAAGTACGCTCTTTTTTGATGAGATTGGCGACATGGATATTATTTTGCAAGCGCGCATTTTAAAAGCACTCGAAGAACAAGTTATAACGCCACTCGGTAGTACAAAATCTATTAAAGTAGATGTGCGTTTTATTTCTGCGACTAATAAAGATTTAAAAGAAGAAATAAGAGATGGCAGATTTAGAGAAGATTTATACCACCGTCTAAACTACTTGCACATTCACGTTCCGAGTTTAAACGATCGCAGATCGGATATTCCTTTGCTCATTGCGCATTTTAGCAAATTATTTTCTGAGAAACACGGCATTTTAGAAAAAGAATTTTCTGATGAAGCCGTCAGATTAATGATGGAAAAAAATTGGGTCGGAAACATTAGAAGTTTGCGCGCCATGGTTGAACGGCTTTATATTTATTGCGACGATAAACCTGTCATATCTAAAAATCATATCGAAGAATACGTGAACCTCGATGATGATGATAAAAAGCAATTGCACGCATATCATCTAATTTTTGATAAGTTTAAAACTAAAAGAGAATTGGTGGAGCATATTGAAGACGAATATGATGTTTATAGAGCCATGAAGCTTCAAAAAAGCTTAGTTCTTCATTAATAAATTGTTAATTTGAAGAATAATTTGAAGCTAAAGTAACTTATTGTTACTTTAGCTTTTTTATTTTATTCTTGAACTTCGCTAAAAAAATCAGAATGAATATTGACACAACAAGTTTACAAAATAACGAAACACCGAACCAGCCCACTGAGCACATTGCGCCTACAGAAACCATACCTACGGTAGAAAAGCAAAATGTTTTGCCCTCCGTTATTACTGATCGAGGCATCGGAAATGATCCAGGTAGTGCTGATTTCACACCCGATGCTTACGACGAAGATTTAACGCCCTATTTTCTTGCCGAGAACTGGCCTCAACCTGCTTGGCTACTCAAAGAAATGTCTTTTTCGACGATGCAATTGCGCGAACGCGATTATGAAGATTACATACTCAACAATTTGCGGTGGCGTTATTTGCGCCTTGAACTCGATTTTCGCTCATCGCTTAATTCGTTTTATAACTCGCCGTATTTTGATCGCGTCATAGCTGGCAGATTAGTTTCTTTCTTAGATGTTTCGCGCACAGCTTTAGAATTAAAAAAAGGAGATCCCTTAAATGCAAGTTCACTCCTCGATTTAATTGACGAAAATATGGTTTGGCTTTATCCGCCGCACTACGCTAAAGAAACAGCAACATCCATGATTGCCGATTATAAAGCACAGAATAACACTTGGGGCGATTATTTAGCAACTGAAATGAACAGACCCGATCAAACGTTAGGTGGTTTGCGGGCAGCTATTGTAAAAATTAAAGAAAAATCAAATCAAGCTGATAGAGATACAGAAGTAAATGGCGGATTACATATTGATCAACTCAAAAGTTTAATCATAGCAAGTTTTGTTGTAATGGTTACAATGATAATTGGTTTGCCGATATTTTTAAATGAAAAAAGTATAATTATTAGCGATACTTTTATAAATAATATCTCGAGCTATAAACCATGGGTTGCTATTTTATGTACCAGTTTAGTCGGAACAATTGCAGCATTTTTGAGCGGATTGCTACAAATTCGACGCACCCAAGTTAAAATTGGAGAGTA
>JAYVVO010000547.1:0-2901 GCA_043786955.1 Saprospiraceae bacterium | reverse complement strand
AGGATTGTTCTATGCCCTTAAAGATGATTTCTCGGTTGTTTATTTCGTCTGTTAAATTAGCAAGAAGCAAGGTGCGTAATTCCAAATCGTTAATAGGGCTTCGTTCCATGGCTTGCAGGTAAAGTATTTTATCCACAAACTGCCAGTTCACCAATTTTTGTAGGCGTTTTTTCAAAATCATATCCAGCCATATCCGCATAGTTCTGCCATTGCCTTCCAAAAATGGGTGGGCAATATTCATTTCTACATACTTTGCAATTATTTCTTCAAATGTGTTTTCGGGCATCAATTCTATTTTTGCCAAAATCTCATTCAAATATAAAGCCGTTGCAAAACGGAAGCCTCCTTTCGATATATTGTTGGTTCGTATTTTACCTGCAAAATCGTACAGTCCGTCAAACAAATATTTGTGTATCTGCTGTAAACCTTTGGTTGTGCCTATTTTAATTTTGTCTATATCGTCCGTCTCAAATAGGCGGAAAGCATTTTCTAAACTTTTTTTATCAATATTCTTCATATCATTTCTAAAATAGCGTTTAAAATATCGGCGCGTTCTTTTCCACCAAATGGCGGATTTGCGAGCACGACGTCGTAGCGATCTTTTTCTTGAATGTCGGCGAGATTTTCAGCGAGGGTGTTTGTATGAATAATGTTTGGTGCTTCCACACCGTGCAAAATCATATTCATTATGCCAATGATGTACGCCAATGATTTTTTCTCTTTGCCGTAAAAGGTTTTTTTCTGTAAAGTTTCTACATCACTCGTTGAGAGTGTTTTGCTGTGCCTCAAATACTCAAAGGCTTCGCACAAGAAACCCGCTGAACCAACAGCGCCATCGTAAATTTTTTGTCCTATTTCGGGTGCTACTACTTTTACGATGGTTTTAATCAGCGGTCGCGGCGTATAATATTCGCCGCCATTGCGCCCCGCATTGCCCATATTTTTTATCTTATCCTCATAGAGGTGACTCATTTCGTGCTTTTCGGCGTGTGTCCTGAAACGTAATTCGTCTATTCGGTTAATCACCTCGCGCAAATTGTATCCGCTTTGTATTCGGTTTTTCAGTTCACTGAAAATTTCACCGATTTTGTATTCAATGGTGTCGGCGCTTTCAGCATCTGCTTTAAACTTTTTGAGATATGGGAAGAGTTTAAAATCTACAAAATCTTTGAGGTCGTCACCTGTTAGTGCTACGTGATGGTCGAGTTTGCCGTCTTCCATTTTAGGCGCTGCCCAAACATTCCATTGAAATTCTTTTTCAATAATAGGGTTGTAATTTTTGCCTCTAAGTTCGGCAGCAGTGGCTTTATCTTTTTCTAAGTCATCGAGATATTTAAGAAACAAAACCCAAGAGGTTTGCTCTACATAATCCAATTCACTGCCACAACCTGCGTCTTTGTGGAGAATGTCGTCAATATTTTTGAAAGTTTGTTCAAACATTTTTATTCTTTCTTTTTTCCTGTCTGTAAAGTTATATTTTCGGCGAGTGTTTCGTAAAGTGAGTTATTTAAATTTTTGAATGGCTGTCAATGGTTTGGATTTTAGTCATTTCGTCTCTACTAATGTCTAAATAAAAACTTTAAAAACAAATTTAAAATAAATTCACCCAATCCCAAAGCAATTGCGGTTTTTATATTATAAGTTATAAAATAAAAAGATTGATGAAAGAGGAACACAAATTTAGGATAAGAATAAATTGTGCGAGGCGCGAGGGAGATTCGCAAAATTTAGTTTGTGAATTTAATTGCTCATTTAATATTACGGATAGAATCCAGCTTTAACCATTTCAATTCTTTCTTCAATTTTTTTGGGTTGATTTAACTCTAATAGTTTGATAGTAGCAGCCCCGACACGCTAAATCGGAATTAAAATACCTCCATCTACTTGAAAGTGATTGAACCAATTTTGTTTTCTGGGATTAAAAAGTGGAACTATGGGTTGGTCAATTTCTAAGATTGTTGCAATGTTTGGACCTTTTTTCCAATTACATGGGGCACAACAATAAGCTAAATTATTTTGAGTGTTTCCCCCTCCGTGTTGAACTCCGATAATGTGCTCAATATGATAGTCGAAACTTGATAAATATTCAGGGACACGACAATATTCGCAACGGTTACCTGCCCTCAAAACTACTAATTTTCTTACGGATTTGGAAATGTAACTCATTACTTATTGAGTTGTTGCATGGCTTTAGCTTTTGCTAACCTTACAATATGTTCGACGGTCATGTATCTTTCCATCTCTGCATTTTCATCAGAACTTAAACCTATTTCTTTATTTTTCTGAATCAAAATATTTACTCGATCTTGTGACTTAGGCGAAGATTTATATGCTAAAACGCGACGCGGAGATAGACTCGCGAGAAAATGGGCGAGTTCATCATAGACGGAATTATATTCAGCTATCATGGCTTATTTTTTACAAATATAGTTCAATATACTAAAAGTCAATAAATTCGGTAGAAAAATATTTTAATAGGCTTATGTGCCTAAAGTTTTTTATCAAACAAACCCAGTAAGTAATTAACTTCCTCTACGGATAAATTCGGAATATCTTTATTCTCAAAATTCTTTTTTTTTCCACATCTCTTTAACTTGGTTAAAGGCAATTGATAATTTCTCGACATCAAGTTGAGGAAAATTCGATAAGCACCTAAGTTACAAAAGATTACCGAAAAACCACGCGATAAATTCTTAAACTTGTGGAGATACTTTTTTAGAATAGAAATTATTTATCGCGATGCGGCGTAAATTTCAGGCGCTAATTATTTGTTTTTCGTGCGGTGTTTATTATTTTTACGGCTCAAACTTTAAATACGACACTTTTTATGGAAAAACCGCTCGATCTTTTTTCTCAGTTTTCCAATATGGCAATTCAATATGCGCCAAAAGTGATTTTAGC
>JAYVVO010000546.1:0-2902 GCA_043786955.1 Saprospiraceae bacterium | reverse complement strand
TCGTAAATAATTTTTTCGCAAAAAGAATTATCTGAGTTCAAGTTAATATCAATTTGTCTTAGACAATCGGATGTGCATTGAGTACTTGATTTATAATTCTCAAACAAAGATTGACTTCCAACTAATTTATTAAAAACAGTTCCGAAGGCTACGAATATTTTTGAGCTGCACCAGTTTTTTAAAATCACCTCGTTCAAATAATAAACATCAGTGTTGACTTTATCATTAAAAATCAGCAATGAACTCTCGGGAGGAATTATTCCTGAATATTGCTGCGATTGGGCATCAATAAACACGTTACCAAAATAACAACCTTTGTAGGAATTGTTTAAATAGTTTAGTGCCGTCAAGTTAGAGCTATTGGGTTTAACGACAACCTCGCCTAATAAAGTATGATCATTAGCTACTGATACCTTTAGGTGATAATTTTTTAAATCAAAAGGTAATTTGCCAGTTTTTATTAAAACATGTTCACTTTTAGCATCAATACCGCAACCATTAATCAGAATTTCATGAACTACTGGCGATGATGAAATACAAGTTCTCCACCACCCTTCAACTTGTGCCGTAACGCTGTTTGAAAAAACAGAAGCCAATAATAAATAAAAAGTGTAAGAGTAACGCATGGGTATTACTCAATTTGATTTAGAGTGTTTGTTAATTTCACATACAAATATAGAACAAAAAAATGACAAAATTTAATTTCGTTTCACGTTTTGAAAAATTTAAACTATTTTAGTATGTAATTCCCCACACTTTTTTTTAATAAAAGTTTTAAATTAATCTCAAACCAGAGTAAGAAATTTAATTTATTGCTTTTATAACTTCCTAATCAATTATTATTTCTAAAATAATTTGTTTTCTTGCGTTCGAAATATTAATTTTGCGGGCATTTTTGCAATAACATAAATAAACTAAACAGTTTCGACAATATGCGAAATTACGAAGTTACATTCATCGTCGATCCCACGCTGCCAGGCGATGAAGTTGCAGCAACCGCTCAAAAATATGTCAACATGATTTTTGAAGCGAAGTACACCATTAATTCTATTGATGAATTGGGTTTAAAACAATTGGCGTATGCCATCAATAAACGTCACGCTGGTTACTACTACACAGTAGAATTTGCGGGTGAAGATGGTAAAGTTATTGACGGATTAGAATTGATGCTCCGCCGCGATGAAAAAATTTTACGTTTCTTGACAATTGCTTTAGATCGTCATGCGGTGCAATACAACGCCGACAAACGCGAGGGTAAAGTTGGAAAACGAAAGCGCGAAGCTGACGCGAAAGCGAAAGAAGCTAAAGAAGCGTTGGCAGCGAGTGAATAGTTAAAAGTGAACTTAAATAACACTCTACTATTCCTTTTCAATTTTCAATTTCAATTTTTAACTTTCAATTTTTAACTTTCAATTTTCAATTTTAAAAAAATGGCTTCAAGAGAAGATATAAAATTTCTAAGCAATCCAAATATTGGTCAGCAGCGCAAAAAATTTTGCCGCTTCAAAAAGTTTGGTTTAAAACACGTGGACTACAAAGATGCGGATTTTTTGCTCCAGTTTATTAACGAGCAGGGTAAAATTTTACCACGTCGTATCACGGGCAATTCATTAAAATTTCAACGTCGCGTAGCAACAGCTGTTAAACGCGCGCGTCATTTGGCTATGTTGCCTTATATCGCTGACCTTATGAAATAGTTGTTCGTTGACAGTTGTTAGTCCTACAGGGCTTTTAAACTGTCAACCAACAACTGTCAACCAAATTAACTATATTTAAAAGCTTGTCAGAAAAACTTTCAACTGACAACTATCAACTATCAACTAATTAAAATGCACATCATACTTTTAAAGGATGTCGCTAAAGTCGGTGATCAGTACGAAACGGTAAAAGTTCGTGACGGCTTTGGCAATAATTTTTTAATCCCACAGGGATTAGCTATTGTGGCAAACGATAGCAACACGCGCAAATATGCATCTATTATTCGCGCTATGGATAAGAAAGAATTGGAACGCTTGAGTGAATATAAAACTGTTGCTGCTCAATTAGACGGTAAATCAATTACAATCACTTCCAAAGCGGGCGACAAGGGTAAATTGTTTGGTTCGGTGGATGCTGCGCAAATTGCAGCGGCGATTCAGACGCAACTTAATGTTACCGTTGATAGAAAGAAAATTAAGATGGAGGCTATTAAAACTTTGGGTGAGCACGATATTATGGTGCAACTGCACAAAGAAGTATCAGCAACCGTGAAGTTAGAAATTGCATCACTTAAAGGTGCTACAGCGTAAACTCAAATTCAAAAAGCAAAAGGCAAATTGCAGTTATTTAAATTTTACTTTTTTGTTCGTTATAACAAAAAAAGCTCCTACTTTAGTAGGGGCTTTTTTTTTGCTTAGTAGTCTGCAACCTAAAATTTGTTTAATTATAATTCATCCTTACGTTGTTGGGATCAATTTAAAGAGTAAAAAATAACTGGGTTACAGTGCATTAAGTATCGAGAATAAAATAAATGAAATTGAATGAATAGCTGGATTAAGCTGGCGGATTAAAATTTAAATAAAATTGATATTTACGAAGTATGGCGCAAAACTTTCAATTGATTTGATTTTAGATAAGTGTTCTTTACTTTTATTAATATTCTGTTCATCAGCTAAGGTAGACGGCAATTGAACCATTAAATAGTTGTTTCTTGAAGCTTAGTCTGCGCCATCCGTAAACCTGTTTAAAAAAAAAAAAGCCCTTCGGACTTACGTCGCGAAGGGCCATCCCAAAAACCGATTTAAAGCATATTTCTTTAAACTCCGAGCTTTGAGCTTTGAGCTTTGAGCCTCGTTAGAAGCTCATTGCTCATAGCTTATTGCTCAAGGCTAAAATTATTCTACAATAATCATCTTCTTAGTAG
>JAYVVO010000545.1:0-21056 GCA_043786955.1 Saprospiraceae bacterium | reverse complement strand
ATAGCTGTGAGCCATTAGCATTGAGCTTTGAGCTGCCAATATCTATTCGTTTAAAACTTAATGCTCATGGGACAAAATTCAATTTAAATATACTTTTTTATCGCTTAAAGCTCATAGCTCAATGCTCACAGCTCATAGCTTTTTTATTACTGACTATGGTGGATCAAAACGAACTCGACGCACAAAATTTACCCGTTTATTCTGGTAATGATTTAGGTGTTTCATATAGCGCAGCGAAAACAATTTTTAAAGTTTGGGCGCCCAGTGCGCAAAGTATGACTTTAAAACTCTATAAATCGGGAGATGCGACGGACAAAACAGATGCCTTACAAACGTTGCCGATGCAAAAAGATGAAACAGGTGTTTGGCAAATAGAAGTAACTGAGGATGTCAAAAATTTATTTTACACTGTTCAAGTAACAAACAAAAATGGTGTAGTTAATTCTGAAGTGCCTGACCCTTATGCAAAAGCGTTGGGTGTAAACGGTCAGCGTGGAGCGATTGTAAATTTTAATGAAACGTCCGTTGAAAAGATAAAGCCATCCATTTTAAAAAATAAAACGGATGCCATTTTATACGAATTGCATGTGCGCGATGCAAGTATTGCAGCCAATTCTGGAATAAAAGGAAAGGGAAAGTTTAACGGATTGACAGAATTAAACACGGTTAATGATGCTAAAGATTTAACGGGTCTTTCGCACCTGAAAGATTTGGGTGTCACGCACGTTCATTTATTGCCGAGTTTCGATTTTTATACTGTCGATGAAGCTGCCAACCAAAACGATCCTAATTACAGAAAATATAATTGGGGTTACGATCCACTGAATTATTTTACGCCTGAAGGTTCTTATAGTACCGATGCTTTTTCGCCAACAACGCGCATAGTAGAATTTAAAAAACTTGTTCAAGCATTTCATAAACAAGGAATGCGCATTGTGATGGATGTCGTTTTTAATCACACGATGTTTAATGAGCAATCTGTTTTTGAGCAAATTGAACCTGGTTATTATCACCGCTTCACACCTGACGGAAAATACTCGAACGGTGCAGGTTGCGGAAATGAAGTGGCAAGCGAAAAACCAATGGTGCGAAAATATATTTTAGATTGTCTTCGGCATTTTGTGAACGAATACGATGTGGATGGTTTTCGTTTCGATCTCATGGGTTTGCACGATCTTGAAAGTATGAATTTATTTTCAAGAGAGTTGCATGCCATCAAACCGGATGTCATTTTGTATGGAGAAGGTTGGACGGGTGGTACAACAACTTTACCAGAAAATCAGCGTGCTTTAAAAAATGCTGTACCGCAACTCGACAGAGTTGCTGCTTTCAGCGACGACATGCGCGACGCGATAAAAGGTTCTGTTTTCGATGCGCGCGATTCGGGTTTTGTTTCTGGCAAAGCAGGTTTAGATGAATCTATAAAATTTGGTGTTGTCGGTGCTACACAACATCCTCAGATTGATTACACAAAAGTAAATTATTCAAAATTTCCTTGGGCTTTTGAGCCATTTCAATGTATTAATTATGCCGAATGTCACGACAATCATACGTTGTGGGATAGATTAACAAATTCTAATCCGAGCGATGATGAAGCAGCACGCATTCGAATGTTTAAATTGGCATATTCTATTATTTTAACGTCGCAAGGTATTCCGTTTATTCACGCCGGTGGAGAATTTTTGCGGACTAAAGGTGGCAATGAAAACTCTTACAATGCACCTGATGAAGTGAATCAAATAGATTGGAATAGAAAAACGGAGTACATCGAAGTGTATGATTTTATGAAAAATCTAATTGCACTGCGTAAATCACATCCCGCATTTCGAATGCCGAGCAGCGATTTAATTCGCCAAAATTTAGAATTTTTAGATTTGCCTTCAGCAGAAAAAAACGGACCGAAAAAAATTGATCGCCTTGTGAGCTATCAATTAAAAAATAATGCCAATGGCGATGCTTATAAAAATATTCTTGTCAGTTATAATGGCAATCGGCGCGATGAGCGCATTAAATTACCGAAAGGCAAATGGAGTATATTACTCGACGGTTTCGATTTCGATTTAACAGCTGCCACAAATGTTAAAGGATCTGTTTTCGACATACCAGGAACAACTTGCGTCATTTTAGTTGAAAAGAAATAATTGAAAGGGCAAAAGGCAAAAGATAAAGCGCTGAGAAATAGGGGCGATACATTTTAGCATCGAGTGAAGCCCGATGAATGAAATGGCATAATTTTTTGAAATTCATTTTTAAAAAGGAAGCATGAAAATTTTAATGGTCTGCGATTTTTACAATGTTAATTTAGAATACCAAGAAAATTTACTCAGCAAATACTATACAAAACATGGACATGAAGTGGTAATTATTGCAACAACCAACGAATCAATTTTTGAATATACCGCAAAGCAACACGATAAAAATGTACCGCCGAGAATAGATTACCACAACGGCGTAAAAATTATTCGTCTCAAATACGATTTTAATTATAAAAATATGCTCAAGCGATTTACATCGCTAACGCAAATTCTGGAAGCAGAAAAACCCGACTTAATTTACTACCACGATGTTTCAATGAATTTTAGAGAAGGTGTGGCATTCGTTAAAACGTATCCTGCAACGAAAATGATAATGGATTTTCATATTGATTACAGCAACTCCGGCAGAACTTGGAAATCGAAATATATACTCCATAGAATTATTAAACGGCTCTTTTTCTTCAATGGCGCCAAAAAATATCTTTCTAAAATTTTACCCGTTGTTCCAGCCAGTGCAATATTTTTAAAAGAAAATTACGGCGTGCCTAATGAAAAAATGGAAATTATGCCATTAGGTGCTGACTTAGATTTAATTAACGAATTGAAAGAACACGGTGCAAGAAAAGAGATAAGAAATAATTTAAGAATCAATGACTCTGATTTTGTTATTTTTTCGGGTGGCAAATTAACGCCGCATAAAAAAACAGAAATATTAATCGAGTCCTTTGAAAATTTGTATAATGATAATTCCAAAAAATTTAAAAATGCACATCTCATAATTGTCGGTGATTCAACCGAGAAAGATGCTGACTATTTTGAAAAATTAAAAAGATACGGTCAAAAAAATAAAAATATTCATTTTGCCGGTTGGTTAAATCCTGTCGAAATTTACAAAAATTTATTAGCGAGCGATATTGCTGTTTTTCCGCAAAGCCAATCTGTTTTATGGCAAAAAGCTATTAGCACAGGTTTACCGTTGGTTATAGGATTAGCTTTTGGAAATACCGTTAATTACTTAAATGAAAAAAATTGTATTTTAGTGATGGAGGACGGCGAAATGAACGCCCAAAAAATTGCTGAGCATATTTACAAACTTTATTCTGATGCAAGTTTATATAAAAAAATGCAAACAGCCGCTTTTGAAACTACTTCTGAATTATTGGATTGGAATAATATTGTAAAAAAAACTTTGAGTTAGGTGTTCGTTGTACGTTGTTAGTCCTTTGTAATTCAACAACGAGCAATTAACAGATAACAACTAATAACGATCAATAAACAACAAACATCGAGCAACTAATTATGTTCATGTGCGTAAAATAACCATAATAAATTATAAATGCCACTTGATTTTAAAAAAGTTTTAGTTTTAGCACCACACACCGACGATGGTGAATTTGGTTGCGGCGGTACTATTGCTCAATTGATTGCGTCGGGTGCGGAAGTTTTTTATGCCGCTTTTTCAGCGTGCGAACAATCTGTTTTGCCTAATTTTCCGAGTGATATATTAATTACAGAAGTTAAAGAAGCTACAAAAACTTTAGGTATCAACCCGAGCAAACTAAAGTTGTTTAAGTATGACGTTAGAACTTTTAATTTTCATCGTCAAGAAATTTTGGATGACATTTTAAAACTTAAAAAAGAAATAAATCCGGATTTAATATTTATTCCTTCTTTGAATGACATTCATCAAGATCATGCAACGATTGCGTTAGAAGCGGTGCGCGCATTTAAATTTACAACAATACTGTGCTACGAAATGCCTTGGAACAATTTTAATTTTGCCACTACTTGTTTTGTAAAACTCGATGAAGAATTTATTGACATTAAAATTCAGGCATTATTAAAATATAAATCGCAAGCGCATCGCTCTTACGCGAATGAAGAGTTTATCAGAGCGTTAGCACGTACACGGGGCGTACAAATAAATTCGCGTTACGCAGAAGTTTTTGAAGTTATTAGATGGATTAATTAATTATGGTGAAGTTATCCGATATTATTGAAACGATAAAACCTAAAAAGATTATAGGTAAAATAGAAGGCAAAAGCATTTCCGAAACAATTGCTTTAAATTCTGCCAATGAAGTGGATGATATTTTAATGTGGGTTTCAGAAAAAAATCAGACGCAACTAAAAGAAATTAAGCACGGCGTTATTATTTGCAGTGCAACTTCTGAAATCCCTGACGATACATACTGCACTTATTTAATGTGCGAGAATCCGAGAATGGCTTTTCAATTAGTGCTCGCCCATTTTTTCTTACCGCCGCGCGCAATAGGAATCGCAAAAAATGCAATCATTCACGAAACGGTGCAACTCGGGAAAGATATTTTTATTGGTCAGAACGCTGTGATTGAAGCCCATTGTATTATCGGCGATTTCGTAACTATCAATCATAACACAGTGATTTTAAAAAATACAATCATTGGTACAAATGTAAAAATTGGTTGCAATAACGTTATTGGCAGCGATGGTTTTGGTTATGAAAAAGATGAGACAGGAAAACAAGTTTTTATTCCGCATTTAGGCAATGTTATTTTAAAAGATGAAGTTGAAGTAGGAAACAATACGTGTATTGATCGCGCTATAATGGGTAGTACTATTTTAGAAAAAAATGTCAAGATTGATAATTTAGTGCATATTGCGCATGGCGTGCACATCGGCGAAAATAGTTTAGTGATTGCGAATGCTACCATTTGTGGCAGTGTAAATATCGGAAAAAATTGTTGGATTGCACCAAGTGCTACTATTATAAATAAAAAAACTATTGGCGATAATGTTACTATTGGTTTGGCGGCTGTTGTTATGACGAATGTTCCAGATAATACCGTTATGATTGGTCATCCCGCTGATAATCAGCAAGATTTTAATTTAAAACAATTTTTCTTTCTGAAGCTGCTTAAAAATAAAAACTTACCCAAAGTCTAAACAAAAATGGTTTTTAACTATTAGTTAAATTTATTAATTATTTAACAAAAATTATCATTTTTAAAGAACTTTTTATTTAAGCTAAAGGTTACGTATAAAGTTTTGTAGCTAAAGTTCTAAAATAATATTTAAAAATGAAATCACTTCTACTGATTTATCTCTTCAGTTTATTTTAATCCGCTTCAGGTCTTTGTCTCAGAAATAATTCTTCTTCTCGCTCTTAGTTTTAAAAATTATTATTAATCAAACTAAAAAAAGAAAATGGAGTCAATAAAAACTAGACCAGAAATTGCGAAAGAATATGGAGTTACCCCTAGAACTCTACAAAGATGGATAAAAAAGGTTTTACCAGTCTTATTGCATGTTACGCTAACTCCATCTTTTCAAAAAATGATTTATGAGAAATTTGGCTATCCAAAATGCGTTGATTCAACTGAATATTTGAATCAATAGTTGAATGTCCGATATTGTCTTTTAATGTCATGCCTCTAATATTGCTTGTTCAAAATAAAGTATTCAACTTTATTATGTTGATTCGCGAAACAACGTTTACTTAATTTTTTTTAATCAATTTTTAAATTTTTTAAACATGAAAAGTCTATTTTTCTCCTTATTGTTTTTCTTATTCAGCATTGAGTCAATATTGAGCCAAAATATTACAGGTTCAGGTATTGCCGATGTTTCCAATTCTGGATTTACTAATTCAGTTACTGTACAAGACGGAAATGGTCATCATAGTGGTGTAATTTTATTTAAAAATACTTACAGCACTTCTTTTCCATCAAATGTTATGTGGATCGGTGGACCATCTTACAGTGGAGATTTTTATATGTCTGTTCAACCTAGTGGTGCTTCATCAACAACAGCTCCCAATTACATTTGGAGTTGGAAGGGTGATGGAACTTCCATTAGTTGTAATACCGATTTGAAAATCACAAATCTGAGTAATATTGTAGCATCATCTACACCACTTTTATCTGCTGAACCAGATGGAACTATTCGTAAAACTAATATTTTACTTAATTCTTCAGCTAGTTCTTATACTGATTATGGATATGGTGGAACAAGTTACTATGGTACAACTACTTTAGGAGTTGCGATGGCAGTCGGAGGCAGATTAAGTGCTACTGAGTATTTAGCTACTTCAGATCTAAGATACAAGCAAAATGTTAAAGCTATTACGGATCCAATAAATAAAATTAAAAGTTTAAGAGGAGTGACTTACAATTGGAAATCAAAAGAATTTCCCGCAAAGAATTTTGACGATTTACCGCAAGTAGGTTTTATTGCTCAAGAAGTAGCTAAAATTATTCCTGAAGCCGTAATGATCGATCATGATGGGTATCTAATGATGAAATATAATGCTCTAATTCCTGTTTTAACTGAGGCAATAAAAGATCAACAAAAAACTATTGATATTCAGAAAAATGATATCATTGAGTTGAAAAAAGATGTTGAAATTTTGAAAAATTTAGTTAATTCAAGTTTTAACACATTAGACTTAAATGGTGCCAAATTAATGCAGCCCATTCCTAATCCATCGAGTAATCAAACAGAAATAAATTATTTTTTACCTGATAATCAGAATAATGCCTCTATTACAATTTACGATTTACAAGGTAAAATTTTAAAAAGAGTTCAATTAACTGATAAAGGTTTAGGTAAGATTTCTGTAAATGTTTCCAATTTAGCGAATGGTATGTACATTTATGATCTGAATATTAACGGTAAAATCATTGATTCAAAAAAAATGAGCGTATCGAATAACTAATTAAAATTTATTTACTAACAATTCATATATTCGCCAAATTTTAAAAATTTGGCGAAAATTTTTTATTCAATGAGACAAAAGATTTATTATTTAGCTTTCGATGTTTTTCTAAAATTAAGATTGCATGTTCTATTTAATCCAATTGTACATGTTTTAGAAATCTTTACGCAGTATGCGCATTTTTCTACATGGGTTAGAAAAACAAACCCTGAAATTTGGGATACTAAAAATATAAATAGAAACAATCAAATTAGACGTTTTCAGTACTATGATAAACTTGCAAAATTAGAAAATTTAGAAAAAGAACAATTCTGTTATTTAGAATTTGGTGTAGCAAAAGGTGTATCTTTTAAATATTGGATTCAAAAGAACAAAAACGAAAACTCTGAATTTTTTGGTTTTGATACTTTTACAGGACTTCCGGAAGATTGGTTAGGTTACAAATCTGGTGCATTCTCAACAGATGGTATCTTGCCGGATATTAATGGTGACACACGAGGAAAATTTTTAAAAGGATTGTTTCAAGATTCTTTACCCGAGTTTATTAAAACTGAAAATTTAAATCAACGGTTGATAATACATTTAGATGCTGATATTTACAGTGCAACACTTTTCGTATTAACTCAATTAGCGCGGTTTATAAAAAAAGATGACATTTTACTTTTCGATGAGTTTAATGATGTTATGGCTGAATTTAGAGCATTTCAACAATTTACTGAATGTTTTTATTTAAAGTATGAAGTTTTAGGTTCTGCAAATAATTATTGTCAGATGGCTGTTAAAGTACTTTAATAAAGTTTAATCTTTTAAGCTTTTAAGAATGATTAGTCTAAATCAATTTATTCTAAAGTTGTGTATCAATTAAAAACAAAAATTGGAATCTAAATGGTTTTTTATATTTGTAGAAATTTCACCGTTGAAAATCTTTTTAAAAAACTTAACGCACAATGCAGTGGTTATAGCGATATTTCCGAAACACCCGACGCGAAAAATTATATTTGGTTTTATTTACCACCCATAAAAAATAATCAACAAGAATTATTAAACGAAATAAACGATTTCCAGAATAAGTTCCGATTGTTTTTTTCTAAAATAATTAATAAACCCGTTATTGCTTTTACGGCCGAAAATTTATTTCCACAGCGTTTTGAAAATAGCAATACGGATGTGCAAAATGCTATAAATAGTTACAATGCTTTGCTGTATGAAACTGCTAAAACAAATCTGAATTTAAAAATTATTGATTTTTCAGATTTTACAACAAACGTTTCGATGCCCGTTTTAGATTGGAAATATTATTACATCTCACAATCGCTCATAACGCCGAAATTAAATGCGTCCTTTCACGATTGGTTTTCCGGAAAATTAAATGCTATTCAAGGTAAACGCAAAAAATGTTTGGTACTCGATTTAGATAATACTCTATGGGGTGGAATTTTAGGTGAAGACGGCATTGAAGGAATTGAAATCGGCGATACGTATCCAGGTTTAGCTTACAGAGATTTTCAAGAAGCGATTTTAGAAGCAGCAAATAACGGAGTTATTTTGGCTGTGTGCAGCAAAAATAATGAACAAGATGTTATGGAAGTTTGGGAAAAACATCCAAACCTAATCATTCGACAAAAACATATTTCAGCGTACAGAATTAATTGGAACGACAAAGCGGCGAACATTCAAGAACTTGCTGAAGAACTAAATATTGGTTTGGACACAATTGTTTTTTTAGACGATAATCCCGCAGAGCGTGAACGCGTTAAACAAACTTTGACAGGCGTTGAAGTTCCAGAATTTCCAGATAAACCTTATTTGCTTTCTGCGTTTTTCAAATCTGTTTACGAAAAATATTTTCAAATCTATCAGTTAACTTTTGAGGATAAATCTAAAACACTCCAATACACAGCAAATGCCGAGCGAAACGTTTTTAAAAAAAATTTCACAGACATTGATTCATATTTAGAAAGTCTTGAAATGGAACTCAAAGTTCATTTTGCGGATAATTTTACAATCGGTCGTATTGCACAAATGACTCAAAAAACAAATCAATTTAATTTAACCACGCACCGTTATTCCGAAAATGAACTTCGAGAGTTGATAAATAAACACAACTTAGTGTTGTGTCTTAACGTTAAAGATAAATTTGGTGATAACGGAATTACTGTTGCTGCCATTGTAATTTTGGATAGGGGAGAAGCAACCATCGAAAATTTTTTATTGAGTTGTCGTATTTTAGGGCGTGGAATTGAATCTGTTTTTTTAGATTATATTTTGAATTTTCTGAAACAAAAAGGTATTTCAAAAGTTTTTTCTAAATACATTCCAAGAAAAAAAAATAAACAAACGGAAAATTTTTACGAAAAAAATGGTTTCGTTTTAAATAGCACGGAAGACGATGGTACAAAAAACTATTCATCCGATTTAAACGAGTTCAAAGAAATAAAAAATTACTATAAATTTAGTTGATAGTTGTTCGTCGCAGAATGATTCTAAACTAACAACTATCAACGAACAACTATCAACGAATGGTGATTAAGCAAAAAATAAAAGAGATCATGGCTTCAGTTTTTGAAATGGATGCAAAAAATATTTCTGATAATGTTTCTCAAAAAAACTTAGAAGCATGGGATTCTTTGCAACATCTGAACTTAGCCGTTGAGCTCGAAGAAGTTTTCAATATAGAGTTCACGCCCAATGAAATTTCTAAAATGAATTCTTTGGAAGCAATTGTAAATATTGTTGAAATGAAAATGTAGGGTTTATGTATTTCATTCTTTAGTTTTTTAACTCTTTCATTCTTTCATTTTAAGAAATGGCGCATTTAATAGACTTAAAAACTTTTACGGACAAACGCGGAAATTTAACGGTCATTGAACGCGTTTTTCCCTTCGATATAAAACGCGTATTTTACATTTACGGCGTTGACGATTCAAAACGCGGCGGACATCGGCATCATAAAACAATTCAAGCAGCGACTTGTATCCAAGGTCATTGCAAAATTTCTAATGATGATAATACTATTCAATCTATTTTTGAACTCTCGGCTCCCAATAAGTGTTTAATCATCAATCCAGAAGATTGGCACGTCATGTACGATTTTTCGCCCAATGCTATATTGATGGTTTTCGCATCCGAATTTTTTGACGCTAAAGATTATATCCATGAGCCTTACAGCCACTAAAAATATTGACTACGAAAATCTCGGTAAACTGAATAAGCCTTACAATGCAGCGTACAAAAAAAAATTTGCGCAAATATTGAACACCGGTTGGTTTATACTTGGTAACGAAGTTAAAAATTTTGAAAAAGAATTTGCGCAATTTACCAATAGTGCGCATTGTGTCGGCGTTGCATCTGGTTTAGATGCTATTACGCTTTCGCTTATTGCACTCGGTTTTGAAAAAGGGAAAGAAGTTTTGCTTCCTTCCAATACGTACATAGCAACGGTGCTTTCTGTTTTGCAAGCAGGACTGAAACCTGTTTTAGTTGAGCCTGATTTAGCGACGTATAATTTTTCTGCCGAAAACGCGGCATCTAAAATAAATTCAAACACAGTTGCTATTATGATTGTGCATTTATATGGTAAGTGTTGCGATATGCAAAGCATTATGGATTTTGCAAAAAAACATAATCTCGAAGTCATTGAAGATTGTGCGCAAGCACACGGCGCAAAGTTTAAAGGAAAACAAGCGGGCACGTTTGGCAAATCGGGTGCGTTTAGTTTTTATCCGACAAAAAATCTTGGTGCACTCGGCGATGCAGGTTCGATAAACACTGACGATGAAAAATTTGCGATAGAGTGTAGAAAACTGCGTAATTATGGTAGTTCTGTAAAATATTATAACGAATTGGTTGGGTTTAATTCGCGCTTGGATGAAATTCAAGCTGGGTTTTTGCGCATAAAACTTGAAAAATTAGATAATATTAACGCGCACAAACGCGCACTTTCTGAAATTTATTTTAAAAATTTAACGGATAAAGTTGTTAAGCCTGTTCGTAGTGCTGATTACTTCGACGTGTTTCACATTTTTAATATCCGCACAAACCGAAGAGATGAGTTGCGCAATTATTTATCAGAAAATGGGGTGAAAACAGAAATTCATTATCCCGTCGCACCAAATAAACAAATTGCGATGCAACCATATTTTGAAAACGAAGTAACACCTATTGCGCAACTTATTCACGAGACAACGCTGAGTTTACCGATTTCGACGGTACATTCTAAAAGCGATGTGAAATATGTTTGCGAAGTTATAAATTCCTTTTATTAATTTTGCACTAAATAACGGTGGTTTTTAAAACCTACGAGGCTTAATATTAATTTCGATTTGACTCATTACGCAACCTACTTCGATAATTTCTATCTGCCATTTTTTTTAAATTTGGTAGAGTCCATGCAAAAACATTGCAAGCCATTTACTCTGCATGCAGTTTGTCTGGATGAATTGAGTTTTCAAAATGTTTCGGATTTAAAATTAGAAGGTGTAGTACCAATTTCTTTTTTGGCGTACGAAAAAACAAACGCGCGTTTGCTGGAAGTAAAACCGAATCGTTCGCGGATCGAATATTATTTTACATTGGGTCCAACGGTACTTCAGCATATTTTTGAAATAAATCCAAACATTGATTCGCTGACTTACTTAGATGCTGATCTCTATTTTTTTGATTCCTCTAAAGCAATTTTTGAAGAATCCAAACAGACCAACGTGACAATTATTTCTCACAAGTTTAATGCGCGTTTAAAGGGTTTTGAAAAATATGGAAAGTACAACGTCGCTTGGATAACTTTTAAGAGAACAGAAGTTGGAATGCGTTGCTTGAACGATTGGGCAAACGATTGTTTAAATTGGTGTCACGATTATGTGGAGGGCGAAAAATACGGCGACCAAAAATATCTCGATTCTTGGACAAAAAAATATGCGGGTGTTTGCGATTTACAACATAAAGGCGCAAATCTTGCGCCTTGGAATTTTGCGAATTTTAAAATTTCTGAAAGAGAAAATAAAATTTATATTGACGAGCAACCGCTTATCTTTTATCATTTCGCTGGATTGAAACAACTCGACGAACATACTTTCACGACGAGTGCAAATAAATATTTGTTTTGGCAACCTCGCATTTTAAAACAAAAAATCTATTTGCCTTACATTAAGTTGTTGCTTTCTCATTTACCCGAAGGCAAAAAACTTTACACAGAACGTCGCTTATTACGCAACACAAGTATCCTTCAAACTTTAAAAAATAGTTTTTACGCAATGCGTCGTTGGTTTTTCTGCGATTACATAAAGCTATGAAACTTTAGCTATGAGCTATGAGCTATGAGCTGCCATTCGTGAGTAGAAGCTAACAGCTCATAGCTCATAGCTCACAACTATTTAAACGCCATAATTATAATTCCTGCTAAAACGCAACTACCGCCGACGGCGACACGCGGTGTAAAAGGTTCTTTTAAAATAAAAAAAGCGAGTAGGAGTGTGATAACAATACTGCCTTTATCAATAATTGCTACTTCCGAGACGTTGCCAATTTTTATGGCTTTGTAATAAAAAATCCAAGAAAAAGAAGTTGTTATGCCCGAAAGAATTAAAAACGTGTAAGAGTGTCGCGAAATATTTCGTAAGGCAGACACTGAATCGAATAAAAAAACATTAACCCAAACAATGATGACGATAATTACGGTTCTAATAATGAGCGCAACATCGCCACTCACTTCTTTTAATCCGTATTTCGCTAATATGGAAGTTAAACCCGCAAAGAACATAGAAATGAGTGCATAGAGTACGGAAGTATTCATATTAATTGATTAAGAACTAAGAATAAAAGAATTTTCAAAAGGATATTTCTATTGAACCCTTTATTTTTGACCAAAATTAAATATTATTTGCGAATAATTTATCACTTCAGTTAATCAGTCTCAATGATACAAATTTTTATTACCGGCGGTACATTCGATAAAGAGTACAATTACATTACAGGCGAATTATTTTTTAAAGAAACGCATTTACCGATTATGCTAGAACGCGGTCGTTGCACAATTGATACGAATGTAAAAACTATCATGATGATTGATAGTTTGAAAATGACAAATGAAGACAGACTTTGGATTTTAGAACATTGCAAAAAATCTGCTGCTGAGAAAATTATAATTACGCATGGAACAGACACAATGGTTGAAACCGCGCATTTTTTAGCTGAGGCAAAATTAGGAAAAACTATTATTCTGACGGGTGCAATGGTGCCGTATGCTTTTGGAAATTCGAGCGATGGCTTTTTTAATTTGGGTTCTGCTTTGGCTTTTGTTCAAACTTTACCGCAGGGGGTTTTTGTTGTGATGAACGGTCAGTATTTTAATTTCGATGGCGTTAAAAAAAATAGACAAACGGGAAATTTTGAAGAAGTAAAAAGCTTTGAGAAATGAGCTTTGAGCTATTAGCCTCGCTTTTAAACAAGACTTATAACTCAAAGCTCAAAGCTCATGGCTTTTAATTGAAAATATAACGCACACCGAGCTGTAATTGCCAAACATCTGCTAAAGTTGCTCTTACAGCAACTGGACTTGCTGGAAATTGGTTGGCAGAATTAAAGTAAGCTGTGCGAAGTGTGTAAACAGGTTGGTTTGTAGCAGCATCGTATTTGTTAAATTGAAGCGGCGATGTTAAAAAGTTATTACCCACGCCCCATGAATTATTAATAAAATTACCGACGTTATACATGTCCATGCGCACCTGAATAGTATTTTTCTTTTCTTTAACTGAAACATAAAAATTCTGAGCGATTGTTAAATCGAAAGTAGTTAAGAAAGGTAAAACCCAACCATTCCGTTCAGCATACTGCCCACGATGAGAAGTTAGGTAATCATTGTTTGAAATGAAAGTTTCGAGTGCTGCTTTTTGAGTTGCGATATCAACTGTTTTTCCGTTAATAGTAGCATTTGCAAACTGTAAATTATTGGCATTATTTGGAACATACATTAAATCATTTGCCGTTAATCCATCGCCATTCAAATCACCTGCAACCGCGAATGAAGCATTACCCAATGGACTTGATTGCATAAATAATGAAACTAATGTTGAAGCAAATTTTCCTTCAGGAATATTGTATGAAAACGCACCAATAATGCGTTGGCGCAAATCGTTATCAGAAAGTGATAAATCAGGGCGATTATTACCATTAACAGAAGGGAAACCTGTCCAAGAAGAGTTTGCAATTGAACCTGCACTAAATAAATCTTTAGCAACCGCATAGTTATAAGCTAACATCGCATACCAATTTGAATTTTTAAAAGGTTTTTCTAATTTAGTTGTTACACTAAAAGAATAGCCTTGATCAGTATTATTTAAAACTGTGTTATCAGTAATTTTATAATTAACACGATTTAAGGAGTCACGAGCAGCCGTATTTGCTGGTTTTTGAATACCAAAATACGGACGGTTATCGTTTTCTCCAGAACTTGCTGTATAAGCACCTTTGGGTGGAGCTTGATTTGCATTATAGTAGTTTACATTATTAACAACTTTTGAAAATATACCTTCAACAGTTCCGATAACTCCAAAAGGAAGTTTGAAGTCAACACCTAAGTTCGATCTCCATGTTTGAGGCCATTTGAAATTTGGATCAACAGTTGCTAAATTATAAGTTAGTAAAGCGGAAGCATTTGTTGGCAAATTAGCTCTAACATCTGGGCTAAACGGCACATATTTACCGCTTATTAAGGTTTGACCTTGTGAGACTCCATTATTACTTACTGCATTAGACAAAAATACAAATGGTGGAAAGCCAGTAAATAAACCAGAACCGCCGCGCAATTGTAAAGTTTTATCACCTAATACATCTAAGTTAAATCCGAGACGCGGCGAGAATAAATATTGAGTCGTTGGTAAATCACCAGTATTGAATTTTACTGTATTGCCGTAACCATCAATAAAATTAAAACCTGCTGCTTCTGTATTCTGAATCGCTGTGCTATTTCCAAAAATGGGAACATCAATACGCAATCCAGCCGTTACGCGTAAGCGATCTTGTAAAGATTTAAATTCATCTTGAATATAAACACCTGGTTGATAAGCTTTAGTAATTGCAAAAGGAATATCTGTTAAACCAGGACCTGGTGTTGTTTGGAAAAACTGTTTCGGAATTACGGTAGTACTTCCATTTGCAGCGGCATAAAAATCAGCTAAACTACTATAAGTATATTGTCCTTGACCACGTGGTTTGAAAGAGTTTTCAAATTGATACGCTTGAAAAGCAACCCCAGCAGTAATTGTATGATTTTTTAGATAAAAAGATACGTCATCTTTAACTTGAACTGTTGTGGTGTACAAAATATTATCCAATGTGAAAGGCTCATAGCCAAACGATACTAATGTATTTGGATCTGAAGCACCGTTTTGAATATCAACTAAAGGGAAAATACCACCTCCCGAATTTCTATAATCACGATTGTATGTATAACCTACTTGGAAATTATTAGATAGTTTACGACTAATGATACTGTTCAACTCAAAAATGCCTGAATAAATATCGTTGTTAATAATATAGTTAGTATTTTGGAAGTTTATGCCTGAAGAAACACTTCCATTTCGACTACCACTTACAACACCAGAGTTACTAGCTCCAACATCACGTTTAGAGTTCAAGAAATTTACTCTAAAACTTGCGTGATTGCTGTTGTCAATATTCCAATCTAATTTTAAGAGTGCTTTGTCACTGGCAGTTGCATAATTATAATTATCGTATGCACCTGTAGAATAATTATATTTTTGTTGCAAAAACGCGCTTAAACTATCAAGTGTAGAAGCGTTAACGCGTTTGTTTTCATTAGCACCACCTGTACTTCTGTTCGCAGTAATTAATTGTGGGTCTGAACGACGCTCACCCTCATAGTTAGCAAAGAAAAATAATTTGTTTTTAATGATAGGACCTCCAATACTGATACCATATTGCTTGACATCAAATTTATTTACTGTTAATGTAGAAGTATCTGCTTTATTACCGACATAACTTTCATTACGCATATTGTAAAAACCATTCACATACAAGTTGTTTGTACCAGATTTTGTAACGGCATTTATTCCTGCTCCAGTAAATCCAGCCTGACGTACATCGAAAGGCGCAATGTTAATTTGTATTTGATCAATCGCATCCAAAGAAATCGGTTGAGAGTTTGTTTGTCCGCCGTTTCCTGAAGCTAAGCCGAATGTGTTATTGAATAATGAACCGTCAATAGTTAAATTATTCGCACGACTGTCTTGACCAGAAAATGATAATCCAGCACCTGCCGTTGACGCTACAGAAGATGATTTACCTTGTGGTGTTAAACGAATAATATCGTTGAATGAACGCGACAAAGTCGGCATTGATGAAAGCATTTGCTTATCAATGTTAGTACCCGTACCGTTTTTAGAACCGTTAATAATCCCATTTCTATCACCAGTTACTATTACTGTTTCTAAAATAGTTGATTCTTCAACCAAGGTGGTCTTAATATTGTACGATTCACCCAGGCTTAAAAAAATGTTTTGACCTACTGTTGGGTCTTTCATTTTTAAACCTGACATTTGAACTGTGATTGTGTAAGGTCCACCGATACGCACTGCTGGTAAAGTAAAACGACCGTCTTCGCTCGTTTCAATACCATAAATAGAACCAGAAGGTTCGTGTTTAGCTGTTACAACTGCAAACGGCACCGCAGCACCTTTTGCATCTAAAATAATACCTGTAATACTTGACGTAGTTACACCTTGTGCTGAAACTTGCATAGTACTCATACATAATAGAGCAAATGCAAAACAGATGGTGTGTAATGTTTGAGTGAGACAAACTTTTTTCATGCGAATTTGTGTTTATTAAACGTGTAGAATAAAAAAGACTAAATTTAGACGCAAAGATAAAACACATTTTGTTAACTGAATCTTAACTATAAATGAATACTTTGAATAAAAAGTAATAAAATTGTGTACAAGTGTATTTTTTCTTTTATGAAATCATTTTTCAAACAATTATTGGGTGATTGATCATTTTTACATTTACTTTTGCAACCTCAATAGAAATACTTTAATTTTGATAGAAGATTTGTTTAAACATAAGGTAGTTGAAATTCTTAATCAAGTTTATAAAATTGATTTTGAGAGCTCAAAAATTGTGTGTTCTGTTACGCGTAAAGAACATGAAGGCGACTATACAATTACAGTTTTTAATTTAGCGCAAATTATAAAAAAATCGCCTGAAATATTTGCCAACGAATTAGGTGAGCGTTTAAAAAATAATTGGAATCTAATTTCTAAATTTAATGTAGTTAAAGGGTTTTTAAATCTTTCGCTTAAATCTGAATTTTGGTTAGCATTTGTTGCAAAAAATTATTCAAATACTGTGATAGGTTTTTCAAAAGAAAAAAATAATCGCGTATTGATTGAATACTCCTCACCGAATACGAATAAACCTTTACACCTTGGGCATATCAGAAATATTTTATTGGGTTGGTCTTCTGCAAAAATTGTAGAAGCAGCAGGTAATGAAGTTTTTAAAGTGAAGGTGGTGAACGATAGAGGTATTGCCATTTGTAAAAGTATGTTAGCTTGGCAACTTTACGGAAACGGCAAAACGCCCGAAACCGAAAATATTAAAGGCGATCATTTTGTCGGTGATTACTACGTAATGTTTGAGCAAGAATTTAAAAAAGAATACGCCGTTTGGCAAAAATTAAAAATTGCTGTAACACTATTTGAAGAAAGAAAGAATAAAACATTGGATGAAGCGGGATTTTTCGCTGAATATAAAAATGAGTATTTCAATAATTATTCAAAACTTGGGGGTGAAGCACGCAAAATGCTTTTGCGTTGGGAAGCTAATGATATTGAGACGCGCGCATTGTGGAAGACAATGAATAATTGGGTGTATAAAGGCTTTAACGAAACGTATAAAAAACTCGGCGTCAGTTTTGATAAAATTTATTACGAATCTGATCAGTATGAACTCGGAAGAGAAATTATTGAACATGCGATTAAAAGCGGTGTTTTTTATAAAAAAGAAGATACGTCAGTTTGGATAGATTTAACAGTTGCAAAATTAGATCAAAAATTAGTTTTGCGCTCTGATGGAACTACGGTTTACATCACACAAGATATTGGTATGGCGATGTTGCGTGAAAACGATTTTCATGCGCAAAAAGTGGTGTATGTTGTTGCGGATGAACAAGATTATCATTTCAAAGTGCTGTTCGAAATTCTAAAAAAATTAAATCAACCTTTTGCCAACGGCTTATTTCATTTGAGTTACGGTTTGGTTGAATTGCCTTCGGGTAGAATGAAAAGCAGAGAAGGAACGGTAGTTGATGCCGATGATTTAATCGCTGAAGTTATAAAAGAAGCCGAGCGGGAATCGGAAGAACGCGGTACGTTGGATGGTTATAGTGTAGAAGAGCGACAAGAAATTGTCCGCCGAATTGCTATGGCTGCCATGAAGTATAGCATTATTAAAGTCAATCCGAAGAAAAAAATTATTTTTGATCCAAAAGAATCCGTTGATTTTGAAGGACACACAGGTCCGTACATTCAATATGCATATGTGCGCGCTAATGGAGTAGTGAGTGAAGCGCAAAAAAATAATTTAAATTTTGACCTTATAAATGCGCAATACGAACTATTGCAGCCTGAGCTCGAACTTGTTAAACAATTGTACGTTTTTGAAAGTAGGGTAGGAGAAGCGGCAGAAAATTATGATCCCTCTGTGATTGCACAATATACTTATGATGTCGCTAAAACTTTTAATCGTTTCTGGCACGATTGCTCAATTTTTAAAGAGCCGAACCCAGAAACTAAAAACTTGCGATTGCAAATGTGCCAATTAACGGCGCAAACTTTAAAAAATGGATTTGAATTGCTGGGTATAGAAATGCCGAGCAGAATGTAAATAGTTGATAGTTGTTCGTTGATAGTTGTTAGACGCTAATAGTTCTTAAACTTCAAATGAACAACTACCAACGAACAACTATCAACTAATATGGAAGAAGTAAAATCACTCAACTTTATTGAGGAAATAATTACGAAAGATTTAGAATCGGGAAAGCATACCATTATCACAACGCGCTTTCCACCTGAACCAAATGGATATTTACATTTAGGTCATGCAAAATCAATCTGTTTAAATTTTGGTTTAGGATTGAAATATCACGGAAGAACCAATTTAAGATTCGATGACACAAACCCGACGAAAGAAGAAATTGAATACGTTGACTCCATTCGCGAAGACGTAAAATGGCTTGGCTTTCAATGGACGGAAGAGCGTTTCGCATCCGATTATTTCGATCAAATATTTGAATTAACTTGCGTACTCATTGAAAAAGGTTTAGCGTATGTAGATGATTCGAGTTCAACTGAAATTGCAACTGAAAAAGGAACAACTACGCAAGCAGGCATAAATTCAAAATATAGAAGCCGTTCTGTGGAAGAAAATTTAAGTTTATTTCAAGCCATGCGCGCAGGTAAATTTGAAGAGGGTAGTTGTTCACTTCGCGCAAAAATTGATATGGCTTCGTCGAATATGTTGATGCGCGATCCCGTAATTTACAGAATAAAGTTTACGCATCACCATCAAACAGGTGATAAGTGGTGCATTTATCCGATGTACGATTACGCGCATCCTATTTCAGACGCTTTAGAAAATATAACACATTCGCTTTGTACTTTGGAGTTTGTTGAGCATCGTCCGTTTTACGATTGGACGATTAAAAATTTAGATTTATTTCCTTCGCGACAAATTGAGTTTGCGCGTTTGAATGTGGGTTATACTATTCTTTCTAAATCGAAACTAATTAAATTAGTTAAATCAAATTTGGTGAATGGTTGGGACGATCCAAGGATGCCGACTATTTCTGGAATGCGAAGGAGAGGTTACACGCCTGCTGCTTTGCGCGCCTTTGCCGATAGAATTGGTATTGCTAAACGCGAAAATCTGATAGATTTAAATTTATTAGAGCATTTCGTCCGAGAAGATTTAAATAAAACTTCACACCGATTAATGGCGGTGTTAAATCCGCTAAAAGTTGTAATTACTAATTTTGAAGAGGTTGGTGTTCCAGTTTTTTCAATTGAAAATAATCCCGAAGATGAAAATTCAGGCTCGCGCCAGGTTTCTATGTCGCGTATAGTTTACATAGAACGTGATGACTTCATGGAAATTCCTCCGAAAGGATATCATCGTTTATCGCCAAATGGGTTGGTGCGATTGAAAGGTGCGTTCGTTATTCAACACACCGAAACTATAAAAGACGCAGAAGGAAATGCTCTAGAAGTGCATTGTAAATATGTGGAAGGTACACGCAGCGACAATTCCACAGTTGAAGTCAAAGTTAAAGCAGCTGTACATTGGGTCGCAGAAGATTTTAAAAAAGTTATTGAGTGCCGACTCTACGATAAATTATTTTCCATAGAAGAGCCAGCGAGTGATGAAGCGAAAGAATTTACAGAATTTTTAAACCCTGAATCTTTAGTAGTCATTAAAAATGCTTTTATTGAACCAGAAGCAGCGAAACTAAAGCCTGGCGATACTGTGCAGTTTATGCGACACGGCTATTTTTGTTTAGATAAAGATAGTACAACATCGCATTTGGTATTCAATAGAACCGTCTCATTAAAAACATCTTATAAGCTACCATTCTGAAAGAAAGATTCTTCAACTATTTTCAAAGTTTGTGGAACTTTTTAAAACATGGAATTTCAGTTTAATATTTTTATAATTTACATTATGTTAATTTAAAAATAAAGAATTTCTAATTTAATAACAAGCAAATTCTTTCTAAATTTTCCCCAATAAACCTTTCTTGTAGTTATCAGATGGCTCATTCATAAGAGCACGATAAATATTTACTTGAAATCAATTTCACCTCACGAGGATCACAGTTACAATAATTTACTGTGACTTATCAATTTTTAATTCCTTGAGATTTGAATTTACGACGAGAAATTCAGAAAACTAATGGTTCGCGCTTCACTACTCTTTCTTAATTACAAATCTTTTTTATTTAGAGAAAAATTAACATAACATCGATTATATGATATTATGATGCATTATTATTTTTCAGAAAGTTCCACCAACTTCAAAGATTCCCAATGTAT
>JAYVVO010000544.1:0-2910 GCA_043786955.1 Saprospiraceae bacterium | reverse complement strand
GTGGTTGGTTTTTGTTGCGGCGTTGCACCTGTCTGTGGTTTATCGCTCGGCGAAATGGGTTTATTGTTTGGTAGCGCAGGAGTTACGGCTTTATCGCGTAGGTCGTGGTCTTCATTCATTTGCGACCCAGGTTTATTATTCGCGGTTGTGCGTTGCAAAGAATCTGTGAAACCGATGGGTAAAAACTTATTGAGCGAATCGAGCGAGCGCGTTGAATCCATCTCGGCGATTTCGTCGAAGGCATATTTTTTGTGTTGGCAGTTCATGGAGTCTCTTATCCATTTGGCAGGTTCTGGAAATTTTTCGGTTTTCAGTGCTGCAAAATGTGGCGATTTATAAAGTTTCTGCAAAAACATTCCGCACAATGGCAATGCTGTGTAAGCACCTTGTCCTAAATTCATATCTCTAAATCGAACAATTGGCTGCAAACCACCGACCCATGCACCGCACACTAAATTAGGTGTGTAGCACATAAACCAACCGTCGGCGTGACTTTGCGTGGTGCCCGTTTTTCCTGCTAAGTCGTTATTTAAATCGTAATTGTAACGCAAGCGACTACCTGTTCCATCATCAACGACAGACTTCATCATGCGTGTCATTATATCGGCTTGATCAATACTAAGAATTTGCGGCGCATTCGCAAGCGCCTTTAATTGTGGCGTGAAATCGGCAATAGTTTTTCCGTCGCGCGAAATAATTTTGAGCACTGTTACAGGTTCTACGCGTTTGCCGCGCGCCGCAAACGTAGAATACACGCGCATCATATCGAAGAGTGAAATTTCGGCAGTGCCGAGAGAAATAGATAAATCGCGTTGAATGTCGGTGCTGACTCCCATATTTTTTGCTAAATCGCGCACAGCATCTATACCCACTTTATTAATCAGATAGGCGGAAACCACGTTCACTGAATTTGTCAGCGCGCCTTCCATCGAATAAGAACCGCGATAACCGGCATCATCTGAATTGCGCGGCGACCAAGTATCTTTGCGCTCTTCCTCAGTTAAATCATACGCATTTTTGGTTGTTCCATCCGGCATATACGAACGCCAACGGTTGGGGATATATTCGCACGGACGAACACCTGCTTGAATTGCGGCAGCATATACAATCGGTTTAAACGTTGAACCTACTTGGCGGCGCGAATGTACGTGGTCGTACTGAAAAAAATTAAAATCCGTTCCACCTACCCATACTTTTACCAATCCTGTTTTCGGATCAACGACAGAAAATCCCGCATTGAGTTGACGAAAATAATATTTGATCGAGTCGAGTGGTGTGTAGTTGCGATCGTCTTCGCTCGGCGCGTTGTTATCCCACGCAAAGACTGTCATCGGAATTTTAGTTTTGGTAAAATTATCGCGAATTTTTTGTGCCGACCAACCATCGGCTGCGAGTTTATGCCAACGATCACTTTGGTGCATCGCATCTTCTAAAATTTTATCGTCTATCCACCATTTTTGTCCTGTGCCACTCCAATGATCATCAAAAACTTTTTGCAATTTGCTCATGCGCTCGCTCATCACTTGTTCGGCAAGCACTTGCATTTCAGAATCAATGGACGTAATAATTTTTAGTCCGTCTTTATAAATATCGTAGGGTGTGCCGTCGTCTTTTTTGTAGGGCTCTAAAAGTTTGGGTAGAGAGGTGCGCAAATAATCTTTAAAGTACGACGCCATTTCATCGTGATTCAAAACTGGTTGATACGAGAGTTCGATGTTTGTATTTTTGAGGGAATCGAATACAGATTTTGCTAAAAAATTATTTTTCACCATCTGACTCATCACCACGTTGCGCCTGTCTTGTGCGCGGTCGAGATTTCTTTTCGGATTGTAAATCGTATTCGCTTTTAGCATGCCGATTAAAACAGCGCCTTCTTCAATATCTAAATCGGTAGCAGACTTATTAAAAAAACGTTTCGATGCCATTTCAATGCCAAACACATTGCTACCAAACGGAACAGTATTGAGATAAAATGAGAGCAGATTTTTTTTGTCGTAAGCGCGTTCGAGTCGTTGCGCAATCATCATTTCGCGCACTTTATTAATCGGTGTGCTTAAAAATCGGTATTTTTTTCTACCAAATAAATTTTTAGCTAACTGTTGCGATAGCGTTGAACCGCCACCACCCGCATCATCACCTTTGATGATAGAGCGAAAAAGAACGCGGGCAAAACTGCGGACATCTACGCCACCGTGCGAAAAATAACGCTCATCTTCAGTCGCAACTAAGGCATTGACAACGTGTTTCGGCAAGGCTTCAAACCGAATATCTTTTCTGTTTTCTTTATGAAATTTTCCAATCAATGCACCATTAGATGCATAAACTTCCGACGCGTTGAGCGTTTGCATTTCTTGCAACTCTTCAACGGTCGGTATTTCGCCGAATAAACCAATGGCAAAAACAAAATAGAGTGCATACAAAACGGCAACCACTTTCGATCCGCGTCGAATCCAAATCGCAACAGTTGGATGATTCGCGGCGTAAATCGCCCAATTTGTTTCTAACTTATTTTTATAAGGTGCTAAAAAATTTCCGAGGGGTGCGAGAACAATCGTCACAACTTTTTTGACGGGTTGTGTTACCGGTTTTAGACGGGTTCGTAAATTTTTAAATGTATTTCTTATTCGCTCAAACATGTGTAACCGCTTAAAAAAATGTGTTCGCTTCTCTATAACGCGAAATACAAATGTAACGTGCGTGAAGGAAAAAATTTAGCAGTCTTAAAAAAAAATTCAAAAAGCTAACGGTAAAGAGCAAAAGGCAAAAGCAAATATAAAAGTGCTGAAAGCGCGACAGACAATAGCATCGGGAGCAAGCCCTATGAAAGATGAAATGCGCAAGCCCTATGGTAACAAAAAAGAGGCTGCTCACGCAGCCTCCAACATTTATCATGGGATTATAAAAAGCGAT
>JAYVVO010000543.1:0-2917 GCA_043786955.1 Saprospiraceae bacterium | reverse complement strand
AAACCCACTGATAAAAATTTAATGCCAAAAGCAGAACAATCATTTGCAAACTTTTTTAATGCCTACGCTCGAGCTTTCAATATTTCAACACATAGGACAGGAAAACTCTTTCAAGAACGATTTAAACGCAAACCTATTTTGGATGCTTCTTATCTCATGCAAACTGTTTACTACATACATAGCAATTCACAAAAACATGGGTTTACATCTGATTTTCGAGTTTATCCCCATTCATCCTACAAGAGTTTTATCGCTGATAAACCCAGTTTACTTTATAGGGATGATGTTATAAAATGGTTTGGCGGTATTTAAAATTTTGTAAAATATCATGAAATGAAACATCAAATTTTAGTTGAAATTGAAAGTTTAGATTAATGCTATTCCAACCTCGCAAGTCTTAACACCTCGCAAATCTTACTGACTTACGAGGTTTTAGGGTGGAAAAACTTTTTAAGACTGTAAGGTTGACGAGCATAAAAAAACCTCGCAAGTCTGAAAGACTTGCGAGGTTTTAAGATTTGTGAAGTTTATCGTTTTAATACGACCATAAATCGTGCTCAAAATTGAAAATATCTTTTTTGATTTTTTCACCTTCGAGCAAAATATCTACACCTTGCAAATAAGATTGTAACCGACGATTGTAGGCGTTCGACTCTTTAAAAATATAGCTTGAAAAACGACGCTGCTCAAATAAATCTTCCCACGACATCGGATTCGCATCATTGCCTTCCACCATAGCGCGTTGTTTAGATAAAAATTCGCGACAATCGGGATAATACACCCAGAACAAAGGTTGTTCGTATAAAAAATTACCTTGTGCATCTGTTTCATCTTTTAAAGGCGAAATACCGAGAATACGCACTTTCAAAACAGAATATTGTTTATCAAAAAACCAATCTTCTTTTACGCGAAAACGTTTGACTTCGCGTGGATCGAGTTTAGTGTTTGTAATTTTATGTTTTGGTTCAAAAGTGACTGGGTCAATGACATCAATAGTATCAACGTGTGAACCAATAGTAGAAGCTTCCTGAGCAGAAAGGCGGTATTGAAATTTATCGTTGTCAGCTTTATAGGCTTTAATACCTGAAACGGTATCTTGTACGCCTTTCAATAAAATTTCTAAAAAAGATTGACCCACTTCTTGATTTGTAAAAGCTAAGTTTATCTTTTCTCGAATATCAATAACGCGCCAAATGCGTTTACTCCACATGATATCTGATTCGCGCACAGGCTCCCAAGGTAAAACTTCTTTATCTAGAATGGTGCGTTTTTCAACGATACCATCAATAGGCGCATCTTTATCGGGTGGCGCAGCGGAAGTATTTTCTGCTGCTTCAATTTTTATAGAGTTGCTCGGTGTAACCGTAGTTGATGCAGGAATAGAAACTGTTGGAGTACCCGGTATTTGCGACGATGTCGTTGAACTTGGATTTATATTGGTGGGTTGTGTTGCGGGTGCGGTGGTTGGTGCTGTTGTAGCCGCAGGTTTTTTAGCTGGTTTTTTATCTTTTGAATAAGAGTTACCCGTGAAATCTGGAATGGCGTCGTTACCACTCGGATCGGAAGTTTCAGGCGTTTGTGCCCAAATAGCAACTGATAAAAAAGAAAAGCATAACAGACTCACCCACTTGGAAACTGACCTCATAGTCATAGTTTATTGAAGATTTAATAAATCGGAAGAATTGATTAAAAATGCGTTCAGCATAATTTTGTGTCTGAACATTTACTATTTGTAAAAAACGTACTTATTCAGTAATTAGTATAGAATAAGTACGTTTTAACGGTTCTAAATTTAGAACAACTATTTAATTACAAAATTCATTGTACCTATTTTACGCGTAATATCATCACCTGGACACAATGACTTGATGTCAAAAATAAATACTTTATCACCCCCTCTTACGGAGCTTAAAGCAGATTTTATTTCACCAGAAAAAGCATTTCCCGTTCCTTGTTTAGCAATCGGATCTTCATTGCGTTTATTAATTACAACTGTATAAGAAGATATATTGCAACGTGCTTCAAAATCAAAATTTTCTAATTCTGCCTGCAAACCAGGTGCAGCCGCCATCGTACCAGAATTAATAATACCTCCTCGAGTAATATCCCCGCCAACTAATAATTTAGCAACTGGATCTGGAATACGTTTAACCCTGAATTTTTTAGGGAAACTAAATCCATTTTCACCTGTGAGTGTAATAATAGCTTCACCCACTTTAGAAACGCGTGCGTTGTAATGATTAGCATCTTTTTTAGTCAACGTAACATTAGTTCCCGTAGCATTCAAGCTATTTGAAGATACACCTGCTGCCGTAACCTCAATCGGATTATCAACGCCGATGTACAATACATTCATTTTTTCAGCAGATACAGAACCTGATCTTTCACCGACTTCGTATTCAAAAGTGCTCGGAGTCGCAGTCGTTGTTTCACCCGTGAGCGCATTTTTAACTGAACCTGTAACCGTAATAGTTTGTTTTCCCAGACTTGAAGGTGTAGTTTCGTAATGTGCAACACCATCTTTCAAAGATTGTCCACCACCATTTACGGCAATTGAAACATTGCCCGCTGGATTGCTCGAAAAAGCAGCCACAAACATATCCGCTTCAAATTTATCACCGCGAATTAAATAGGATTTTTTTGGCGCAATCGCCACTCTGAACTTATCGAACTTAATATCTTGAATACTCATTTTATTGAAAAAATGATTCATTAAAGCCGTCTCAGATGTTTTAGCATCAGCAACGTTTTTAGAAAGTATGGCAAGCACCGCACCGACTGGCATGTGACCAAATTTGTATTCTGACCACGTTTTTGCTTTTGAATCCGAGGCAATAGAATCTGCTTGCAACGGAATTAACGCTTCAATCGTTTTTCTTTCGGCAGGATCAGAGATTAAATTTAGAAAAGCCTGACG
>JAYVVO010000542.1:0-2921 GCA_043786955.1 Saprospiraceae bacterium | reverse complement strand
AGTTGCGGTGCGAAAATCCAATTACCGTTTTCTAAATATACGAACTCATGATTATAAACATCGTAATAGCTTTCAATATCGGGCAAATAATAATACTGAACCTGATTGACGTTATCGTATTGCGGCGTCCAAATTGGCAAATTTAAATTAACATTCACACCAAAACTTTGCGCCGAAACTTTGTCTGTAAAACCGCTTACTAAAAATAAAAATCCCAAAATAAATACGGGCAAGATTTGTTTTCTGGCTTCCAAACTAAAACGTGCTACAGCTTTCTGACCAATGAAACTTTTCATACTTTTACACCTTTGATGTGAGTGAATGGGTTTTCAAATTTGTGCTTTTTCGTTTAATAAAAAGTACACAATTAAGACGTTGAAAGAGAAATTTAGATTACTCGAATTTCAATAAACTTCTGTTAAATACTAATGACTTGTATTAAGATTTTCGTAAAATAATTTTTATAGAGAGAAAAAGCAGGTTTTAAGTGTACCTAAAAGATAAAATTGCCAATAGATTAAAAAAAACTACTTTTATACTTTCCCAAACTACGGTAATTTCATTATTGTTTAATTGTTTCTTTCTCTGAACATAATAACAAACTATATTTGCGCGTTTTAAAAATATCGTTGATAAATATCAAAAATTACTTGAATCTTCATGAAAAAATTATTTCTACACTCACTCTTTTTGGTCATCCTTGCAACCTTTTCACAAAAAATTACTGCACAATGCGATCCCATTTCAGGTGTGGATCAATTAGGCAGAAAATGTGGCGGTGCTGTCCAATCAGCCGTTCCTTTTCTTAGTATTAATCCCGATGCGCGTTCCGGTGGAATGGGCGATGCAGGTATTGCAATCAGTACTGATGCGAATGCGATGCACTTCAATGCTTCTAAATTAGCAAACACTGAGGAAAAATGGGGCGGATCAATATCTTATACACCTTGGTTGCGCAACCTAAACGTAAATGATATTTACTTGGCGTATGCTTCAGGTTTTTATCAATTTGGCGATAAAGGCGTGAAACAAACCGTTGGATTAAGTTTAACTTATTTCTCATTAGGCGAATTAACTTGGACAGGATATAGTGGCGAAGTTTTAGGCTATGGTGCGCCGCGCGAATATTCAGTTGCTGCTGCATATGCGCGTCAATTGAGTCCTGAGGTTTCAATCGGTTTTACAGGTAAATATATTTACTCCAATTTGGCTTCAGGTCAATCTGTTGGTGGCACTGGTACAAGCACTATTCGTTCAGGCCAAGCTGTTGCTGCTGATTTATCTTTTACTTACAAGAAGCCCATCAAATCGGCATCTGGAAAAGGTGATTTAACCATTGCAGCTGTAATTTCTAATATTGGCAACAAAGTAAACTATCTCAATACTGCTGATTTTTTACCGACAAACCTAGGCATTGGTGCAGCTTACAATAAACCTTTCGATCAACTCAACCGAATTGTTTTTACCATTGACATGAATAAACTTTTAGTACCTACTCCACAACCACTCGCTACCGATCCTACTCGCGCATGGAAACAGCAAAGTCCGATTGCAGGAATTATAAATTCTTTTAGCGATGCACCTGGTGGTTTTTCTGAAGAATTGCAAGAAATAAATATTTCTGCAGGTGCAGAATATTGGTACGATAATCAATTTGCATTTCGCGGTGGTTATTTTTATGAAGATAAAGCTAAAGGCGGTCGCCAATATTTAACGGTTGGTCTCGGTTTAAAATATAGCGTATTAGGAATTAATATTTCTTATTTGGTGCCAACTTCAAGTCAACGCGGACCATTAGATAACACGCTCCGTTTTTCATTATTATTCGATGCTGCAACTTTTAAAAATGCAGAAGCCGCTCCAAGCGATAATAATTAATTAAGAAACAAAAATTAAGAAACGAAAAGTGCTTTTAGTATACAACTGAAAGCACTTTTTTAATTTTAGAAAATTATTTTTTGCTTAGGTTGATTTACAGTAGATTTCGATTTAATTTCGACTTAATTTTATGCAATAATTAATTTCTCATTGTGTTTCAAAAATATTTAGAACGGTTATTGGCGATATTTGAATGGAATTTACCGCCGAATCTCAATTCGCTTGACGCGAAACTCGATTATATTTTGCCGCTCGTCCAAAAAGATAGCGAAGATTTAGTGGAAGAGGAATTTTATTTGCGCAAACGTTGGATTGAAGTGCGCGATGACGACCGCCACTTAGAAACTGTTTTGCATATTTTTATGCCGGCAAAAGAATATTTAATTTCTATTGACGGTGACATCACAAAAGGGAGTTGGTGGATTATGCCCGATAGCAATGCACTCATTGTTGAATACGGTGGCAAAAGTCAACTGTTTGATTTAGAATTTTTGAACGATGATTTTTTTATTTTGGCAAAAAATGGCGACCAAATGCGCAAAGGCAAACCTAAATATACCGTTTATGCGAGTGAAGAGCTGGTGGAGTATAAAAATTTAGATTGGCACAATTGCATGGAAGAGCTTTTCAATATTCATCGCAATCAATTACTTTTTTCTGCAAAGGTTATTGTAGGTTTAATAATTATTGTGGCAGCAGCCGTTTTTTACTTTTTTTAAATAGCTGTAAGCTTTAAGCTATGAGCTTTGAGCTATGAGCTATGAGCTGCTAATCTCGAGCAGGACTCATAGCACCCGGCTCATAGCTAATAGCTCATAGCTCATAGCTCATAGCTAATAGCTAATAGCTAATAGATCAATTATGATTCAACCGAGTTCCGTTCAGCGTATTTTAGACGCTGTGCGCATCGAAGAAGTTGTCGGAGAATTTGTAAACTTGAAACGTTCTGGTTCGGGCTATAAAGGTTTGTGTCCATTCCATAATGAAAAATCAGGTTCGTTCATGGTTACGCCTGCAAAAAATATTTTCAAATGTTTTGGTTG
>JAYVVO010000541.1:0-2923 GCA_043786955.1 Saprospiraceae bacterium | reverse complement strand
AGCCGACCTAAAACTATAATTTCCGACAGTTTTGTGAGGCTCAATGCCGAACAAAACTGAATAATAAAAGTGATCATTATATAATGCAGCCTACTTACGTATGCAGATGCTCAAAAAATTGTGAGTATTTTAAACACTGGTACAACTGTTTCGGTTAATTATCGATATAAAACGCTTTTTGCTGCTTTCGGGCTTTCGCTCATTATTGCGCAATCGGTTATAGCGTTTAATATCATTAAATATGCAGGGGCTATTTATATTTCCTATATCGGTTTTAGGATGCTGACTGATAGAAACAAATTATTTATGGGCAAAGCAGAATCAACAATGACCATTAATTATTTAAAAACTTACAGAGATGGCGTGATTACAAATGTTTTAAATCCGAAAGTGGCGTTATTTTTTATCGCTTTTTTGCCGCAGTTTATCGAGCCAACGCTCAAAAATACTTTTTTGCCTTTTCTGGCTTTGTGGATTACTTTTACAATTACAGGAACAATTTGGTGTCTGATTTTAGCAAACTTTGCTGCTCTCATTTTTCAAAAGTTAAAACACAACGATAAAATTTCAAACTACATTCACAAAGTTTGCGGATTTACTTTGATTGCTTTAGGCATTAAAGTTGCTTTTGCAAAAAATAATTGAAATTATAATTCAACGATCAATTTTATAGTAGTACGTATCCGCGAAATCTTCGTAGATACCTTCAAAAACTATTTTACTACCCGTCGTTTGAAGCGCGTGTTGCAACTCTTCACTCGAATTTACGGGTGTGTTGTTGAGATGCGTAATGACAAAACCAACATCCATATTAGTGCGACTGGTCAAACTGCCTGCATCAATGCGGATGACTTTAACGCCCGATGTTTTAAGTTTTTGCATTTCGTAAGCCGTCAATGTGCGTGCATTTGAAATGCCAAAATTCTTTAAAAACGCATTGGCATCCGTGTTTTTATTTTCAGCGGGTAACAGCGAAGTAGAATTATTTTTATTTTTGAGAACGATACGCGCTGTTTCAGTTTTATTATCTCTAAAAAATTCTACAGAGAGTGCATCGCCAGGTTTTTGTTCCGCTACAAATTCCATCAGTTCCGCTTTATTTTTTATTTTTCTGCCTTGAACGGAAGTGATAATATCGTTGCGATGCAAACCGACTTCTTCCGCAGAGGAGCGTGGACTTACAAAAGTTATTTGTACGCCATTCATAGAATTAAAACCAGCGCGCTTTGCATTCGCTGTGGTTAAATCTAAGACTTCAACGCCTAAAAAGCCCCGCTGAACCACACCGAAGCTAATAATATCGCGTACAATTTTCATTACTAAATTCACAGGAATAGCAAAAGAGTAACCTTCATATTTTCCTGACTTTGTCATGATGGCTGTATTAATGCCTACCAACTCGCCATTTGTATTTACCAAGGCGCCGCCCGAATTTCCTGGATTCACCACGGCATCCGATTGAATGAATGCTTCAATGGCGTAGCGATCGTCTTCCAAAATATTTATGCTGCGCGCTTTAGCCGAAACAATTCCTGCCGTCACCGTTGATTGCAAATTAAACGGATTACCAACTGCCAAAACCCATTCGCCGACGCGCAAACTATCGGAATTCCCAAAACGTGCGGGTGTTAAATCGGTTAATGGAATTTTTAAAACGGCTACATCGGTGTACATATCTTTACCAATCAGCGTGGCTTGAACTTCGCGTTTATCGTTCAGCGTGACATAAATTTCGGATGCATCTTGAATAACGTGGTTGTTGGTAATAATATAACCATCGGGCGACATAATTACGCCCGAACCGTTCGAAGAAGTAAGCGAAACTTGATCGCCAAAAATATCGGCAGCTTCGCGTTTATTTATCGCTTTTACGTTTACAACGGCTGACGTTGCTGTTGCTGCCGCAGCTGAAAAATTTGTGGGCGCAGAGGCTATAAACTCGCGTTGTATTTTTCCGCTCAACATTAAATCGTTATAAGCAGCTAAATGCGCGTTATTAGATTCGCGAAAACCTGAATCGGTTGACGTGAAAATTAACCGCATGACAAAAACTGTAATTATTGAAGTGCCAATAGCAATTAAGGCAGTATAAACAATATTCTTATTCGACATAGTATAAATTATGAATTGTCTGCTCCACTTGTTGTGTGTGAAGGATGCGTTGTGAGTAAAAAAATAAAATATATTTTACCTCATGCATTATAAACGCTAAGATAAATAATTAATTATTAAGAGACACAATTTCGTTTAAATGTATCATCTTTGTTGAAAATAAATTTTTATGTGGAAAGAAACACCAGAGTTATTAGAGCGCACATTTGTTTTTAAAGATTTTATGCAGGCATTTGCTTTTATGACAGAAGTTGCCTTCAATGCTGAAAAACAAAACCACCATCCCAACTGGTCAAATGTTTATAACAAAGTTACGTTTCAACTCAGTACGCACGATGTGGGAGACAAAGTGACTGAAAAAGATAGAAAATTAGCTGCTTCGATAGATAGCGTGTATGCGCAATTTAAAGTTAAATAAACTTAAACGTGCTAAATACGCGTTAATACTCTTTTTCAAAAGATAAAGTTTAGGGCATAGTTATGTAGCCTACGAAATTAAAATAAAATGGTTTTTCTTCAACTTATTAATACGCCTGAAAACGTTCGGTTTCTAATTAAAATGCTCATACCTGCATTTATGGCAATTTTATTTATTCAATCGGGGCTTGATAAAGTTTTTGATTTTAAAGGCAATCTGGAATACTATAAATCCCATTTTAGCAAAACTTTTTTAGCACCAACAGTTCCGATGTTGACTTATACGCTCACGCTCTTAGAAATTGTTGCTGGTGTTTTGTGTGTCATCGGTACAGTTGCATTAATTTCAGGAAATACGGTTTGGGCATTTTATGGACTTCTTGTTTGTGCATTA
>JAYVVO010000540.1:0-8278 GCA_043786955.1 Saprospiraceae bacterium | reverse complement strand
TGATGTTTATAAAACAAATGTATCTGGCATTTATGCCATTGGTGATATTTTAAACACACAAGCACTCGCGCACGTTGCGAGCGCACAAGGCATAACTTGCGTGGAAGCGATTGCTGGTATGCACGTCGAAAAAATGGATTATAATAATATTCCAGGTTGTACCTATTGCACACCTGAAGTTGCATCTGTAGGTTACACGGAAAAAGCAGCCAAAGAAGCAGGCTACGAAATTAAAGTCGGAAAATTTCCTTTCACTGCTTCTGGTAAAGCTAAAGCTGTTGGTGCACCCGAAGGTTTTGTAAAAGTTATTTACGACGCTAAATACGGCGAATGGCTCGGTTGCCACATGATTGGCTACAACGTTACGGAAATTATTGCCGAAGTAGTGGTGGCGCGAAAATTAGAAACAACGGGTCATGAAATTTTAAAATCGGTTCATCCGCATCCCACAATTAGCGAAGCTGTGATGGAAGCCACAGCTGCAGCGTATGGCGAGGTGATTCATTTGTAAAAAGTGCAAAGCGCAAAGTGCAAAGTGCCGTAGGCACGACCAATTTATAGCGCAGGACTTTAGTCCTGCGCTATAATAAATAAGCAAAACGCAAAACGCTGAAAGCGCGACATATGTTAGCATCGGGCGCAAGCTCGGTGACGGTAACGATGATGATGACAATCACGATGACGATATCAAGTACATACCCGAACATAATTTTTTTTGTCTCACACACCAAAAAATAGTTTTATTGCATCATTTTATTCAAGAAATAAAAAATAAAATTTCCAACCGCGTAGGTTTTTAAAACCTACGCGGTTTAACCAAAACTTAATTTATGCCATATTATTTGCGAATGATTGTTGCTGCACTATATATCGGTCTCGGATTAGTTCTGCTAACGACTAATTATGGTGAACTACTCACAGGCAATAAAACATACGGAATAATTATTGGATTATTATTTATTGCCTATGGCGCGTTCCGATTTTATAGAAACCAACAAAATTGGGGAAGTTGAAGGAAGGAAGGAAAAAATGAAGAAGTCTGAAAGACTAAGATATGAATAGCCATGCGTGAAGACGCATGGAACGTAAAAACGATAGGGAGAAAAAAATAAAAGAATGAATTTGTTTAAAAATAGCAAAGTGGATAAGTTTAAAAATAAGCGGAGAAGCACTTCATCTACTTATTCCCTATTTCAAGGAATCTTACGATTTCTTATTCCCTGTTCCCTATTCCTTATTTTTTTGTGGGGGTGCGAAACAAAAGTAAAAGTGTTGAAGGATAATCCAGATAATGGTGAAATCAATTTTTCGATTGACGAAACGCTCAGACCTTTTATTGATGCACAACTCGATGTGTTTGCAGCGACGTTCCCGAGTACAAAAATTAATAGAAACTATAAAACCCAAAACGAGTGTATCAGCGACTTAGTAAACGATTCAGCACAACTTATTTGTATCGGTCGCGCTTTAGACACAACAGAAAGTAAAATTTTACTGCAAAAAAAATTTGCACCACCAACTTACGAAATTGCGCTGGATGCCATCGCACTAATTTCAAATAAAAGCGATAACGATACAACGATAACGATGGAGCAGTTTAGAAAAATTTTAACGGGTGAAACGAGCGATAAACGATTGGTATTTGATAAAAGTAATTCGAGTACAGTTAATTTTTTGATGAATTATTACAAACTAAATAAATTGCCGCCAAATGCTTTTGCGACAGAATCGAACGCTGAAGCAATTAAATACGTTTCTGAAAATAAAAATTCGACGGGTGTTGTGGGTTGGTGTTGGTTGAGCGATTCTGACGATCCGTTTACAAAAAAATCTATGGAACACATAAATGTTTTGGGAATAAAAACAGCGTCGCAAAAAGAAGCGCTAAAACCGTATCAAATTAATTTAGCCGATAAACAATATCCTTTTTTCAGATCAGTGTATTTGTATCCGAGAGAACATGGTAGTAATTTAGCTTGTTCATTCGCGAGTTTTGCCGATGGCGACATTGGACAGACAATAATTTTAAAAGCGGGTGTCGTACCACGTCATCCGCCGGTTAGAATGTTAGAGATTAAATCTGGTGGCGGTGGAAAAGTAAAAAATTAAAAGTAAAAAGTGCTGAGTACTGTAAGAGCTACATGTTGAACTTGTTTTAACTTATTTCTTTTCGCTACAAATGGCTATTTTTAAATCATACTTCTTTAATTCATTTCGTCCGTAGCGGTGCTGCGAATTTATAAACCAAATCGTCTGATTCAAAAATAACTCGTTTTCGCATGAAAACAAAAAGTTAAAACAAGTTTGTTTTTAAAACTATATCGTAGAAAGTAAAACACGATGAAAAGAGAAAAATTTAAACTACGCTGCTCTAAATTATTAATTCTAAATTATTAATTGTCTAAAAACTTGTTAAAACCGATTTTTGGAATATTTTTGTTGCGTTTTTTAAATGACAACAGTTTAATACAATATTAACACACAGTTTCGTTTACTTTTTATTTTTTGTACGTCTCTATTAAACACTTTGAATTATATGCGCTTTAAGAATAAGAATTATAAAATAAATGCACTTTCTTCACATCAAACAATTTATAACATGAAAAAATTTCAGATTTTAATGTCCTTCGTTTTATTAACGTGGACTCTGGGCGCGCAAAATCCGATTGAAGATGCCAAGAAGAAAATTGTCAACGAGAACTTCAATGAGGCGAAAAAGATACTCAATGCTTACGTCAGCACTGAAAAAGATCCTAAAAAATTAGGCGAGGCTTATTACTGGCTTGGTGAAGCGGATTACGCAAATTTGATTGATTCTAAACCGAATGAGGCTTTGACGCTCTCGCGTGAACAATTCAATAAAGGTTTATTAGCCGATAAAAACTGTCCGCAATGTTTGGTGGGTATGGGTAAATTATTACTCGATCAAAAAAATGGCAAAGAAGCTTTAAAGACTTTTGATCAAGCTATTCGCAATTCGCGCGAGAAAAAATATAAGGAAGGTAGCCCTGAGATTTATATGATGATTGGCGATTGCTACATCGAATCAACGCAAAAAAATCCTGAAATTGCTATTGCAAACTACACGCGTGCGCGCGACATTGAACCTAAAACTGCTATGTATTGGGTGCATTTGGGTGACGCGCAACTTTTAAAAGGCGATGCCGGTAGTGCGATATCCGCGTGGGAAACTGCTGCTGAAAAAGATAAAACAGACCCAGAAGTATATGCTAAGATGGCAGAAGTTTGGAGACGCGCCAACAAAATGGATTTAGCGATTCAGCAATGTCTTGAAGGTATTAAAGTGGATAATCAGTATGCGCCACTCTATAAAAAATTAGCCGAACTTTATCAAAATAATAGACAATACGATAAAGTGACTCCAACTTTAGATTCATATTTGAAACTCGTCGGCGATCTAGATCCAGAAGCGCGTTTGCGTTTCTTAAAATACTTAACGTATCAAGTGCTAGATTACGACCGTGTGTTAAAAGAAGGAAATACTTTTGCGATAAAGCATGGCGATAAATACCCAACTATTTATCGTTGGTTAACGTGGTCGGCTGTAGAAAGTGCTGTACGATTTGAAAGAGAGAACGAAACAAGAAAAGACCCTAACGATTCAGCCCGTATCAAACAATTATACATTGATGCTAAAACATCGTCTGAAATGTTGATGAAAGCTTTGCCTACAGATCGTTTAGTTGAATACGATTACGATTACCGCGCGCGCGCAGAAGCTAAACTTGGAAACATTGACGGTGCAACCAAAATGTATATGGAGGTGATGCAACTCGATTCATCAAAAAAATGCTCGATTCTAAAAAGTTTAGCGGATATGAATTACAACGTTAGAAAATATAAAGAAGGTCTCGATTTATTCGATGATCGTTTAAAAAATTGCGAATCGGATGTGAAAAGTATAGACATTTATTACGGAATGTATTACGCGCAACTTTCTAAAGACAATGAGCGTGGCATAAAATTAGCCGACCGATACATTGCGCGCGTGCCAGCAGGTGGTGACGGTTATAAGTTCAAAGCGGAATTTATTGACGCTATGGACACAGCCAACACGGGCAAAGCGAAAGAAGCATACGAAAAATTAGTTACCGTTTATGAAGCCAACCCAGTAGATGCACGCACAAAAGGTTTTGTAGCTCGCGCTTATAATTATTTAGGCGTTTACTACGGCAGCGCTAATGATCTGCCAAAAGCAAAAGAATTTTTCACCAAAACGGTTGCTGTTGACTCAACCAATAAAACGGCGTTAGATTATTTACTTCAGATAGGAAAATAATTCCACGCCTTCGTAATTACAAGTAATTGAATTTAAAATATCCCGAATTTTCATCGCTGAAATTTCGGGATATTTTTTTACAGCGTATTACACGCGATATGCTTAAATTTTCTTAATTCGTAGAGATAATTATTTAATGATTATTACCTTTGGACAATTAAAAATTACAACTCTTTGCACAATCGCAATTTATAAGAACCAAAACTAAACTATGAGTACTCAACAATTTGACAATACCTATTTAGAAACGGTTTTAGAAAATAATACCGAAGTCACAGATATTTTTACAATTTACACACGCCTTGCACCACCTGTTGCGAAATGGATGGAATCTATATTTTCGGGTAAAAGTTTTGAGACCGATGTCCATTGCGCATATAACAATACCGAATTATTGCGCCATTTTTACGCCGAAAATAAAAATCGTGTGCGCGCGTTTGGTGCGCAAACGTTCGGATTTAGTTTTCCCTACATTTTTTTTACAGAGCCGAACGGCAAAAAAATAGCTGCGCCACTTTTTACATGGTATCTGAATCTTAAACCACATCCTTCGCGCGTGGATAGTTGGCGGATTGCTTTAGATGAAAATACGAAACCAGTCGCCAATGCACAACTAATTGATTATTTAAAAACCCAAACAAACGTTGAACTCTCTGAAATTCTTAATAGTTTTATAATTTCAAAAAAAGATTTAGAAAAAGCGATGCTGGATTGTTCTTTCGATGTGAGTAAAGAGCTTTCACTATCTTGCAGTGCGCTGTTGGAGCGATTACGTGAATTCCCTACAAAAAATAATTATGACATTGTTTCGCAACGTGGCGATGTTTTATGGTGTGGTACAATCGGATTTTTTCCTCATACAAGCACTAAAAAATTTTCGGATAATTTATCCAACAAACCTAATCAAAAACTTGATACAACGACGTTGCATGAATTTGGATATTTTGAAAAAGATATTACGCAATACGCAGCCTTTAGAACGGCTTTACAAAATTCGCTGAGTGTTGTTGAAGGTGCCTACAACACAGGCAAAAAAAATATCTTGACTGATATTATTATTAATGCGCTTTCACAAAAGCAAAAGGTTTTAGTCGTGTGCAAAAATGTGCAAGAGCTTATTTTTATTCAAAACGAATTGGTAAAATTAGGTTTAGGACATCTCAGTTTTCTTTTAAAAGATATTTACGCCGATAAAGAATTACTTTTTAGCACTTTGCGCGACGCACTCAAAAATAAAACTGCGCAAAAAAAAGAAGTAAGCGATTTTCAAGTCACGCTAAAACAGTGGCGACGCGCGCTGAATTACAGCGATGCGCAGCATGATGTATTGACGCAATCAGTTTTAGGCACACATAAAGTTACTGATATCGTTGGATTGTTTTCCGAAAGTGATAAAATTGCAAGTAAGTCGCTCCTAAATTCGCTTAAGCCTTCCGATTACGAATTCACAGAAAAAACGCATTCTGAAACTCACGCTGCAATTGCCATAGCGCAAAAATTATTTCCTGCTGTTGGCTCGTTAAAACATCCGCTTGTTTTGTTGCATCCTGACGTAGTTTTGAAACACGATTTAGAAGACGCAAAACAATTTTGTGAAAAAAATTTAGAAAATTTAATCGAAACATTAAACGAATATCAGCAGCGCGCCGTTGTTTTTTTTACAGAATGCAGCGATCAAATTACTGCTTTTTACGAAAAAAAATCAAACATCCTTTCGGAGCAACTACGACACTTTAAAGAAGATTATTCCGATTTTAGTTTTCAGCATGGCGCGGATTTAGAGACGAATAATTTTTTGCGTTTGAGTGGCTTACACGCCGCCGCGATTTTTAGTAATAAATCGAAAGCGGTTTTAGAAGCGCGAGCGCAGTTGATTAAGTCTTATAAGGCGTTACAATCTTTTTTTGAAACAGATCCTATTTTCCAACACACTTTTTTAAAAAATTCTGAAAAAAATGATCCGATTAAAATTATTGCAAACGTAGAAGGTTTTGAAATGCAACTCAAAAATTGGCGCAAAAATTTACCAAGCTTGGTGCAAGATGCCATGCAACGACTCAACACAAGTACCGCTCAAAATTTGCACGATCCGCAACTGACTCAACAAGTTGGTGCGTTTGAAAAAGAATTTCATATGCTCATCGAAAAAATTAATGCTTCACAAATTTACGAAACGTCACTGTTTGATAACCGACTAACGTTTAATAGGAAAATACAACTTTCGGGTGAAATAATTGAACAGTTAGAAGAAACAAAACTTAATGTTCGCGATTTTGACGCGTTCTATGCGTGGCAAAAATTTTGGCTCGGTTTAACGCTCCCGCAAAAAAATGTGATTGAAACGCTCATAAAACTGAAACCAGAAAATTGGGATGCTGCGTTCGATGCGTGGTTTTACAATAATATTTTGTTGCAAAATCACAACGCACCTGTGGCAAGTGTTGCTGAAATGCAATCACAAATGGCGATGCTGGATAAAAAGCTACATGACACAATTGTTGATTACATCGTAAATATTTGGAGCATTACCACAGCAATCAATACCAAAATTTTAAAAAATGAAAGCTGTGAGGTGTACGAAAAATTATTTAATACCCCCGATGCTACTAATTCGCTTTTAACTGATTTATCTACTGCAGAAACGAATGCACTTCTGCAAGTTATTCCCGTTTTTTTTGTAACTCCGTCCGTTGCTACATATTTTACGCACAACGATACACCCGTTTTCAATCGCATTTTATTTTATAACGCGAATAGTATTGATAGTGTATTAGCATCGCAAATTTTGCGCGGTGCAGTCAGTGCCACATTATTCGATGAGTTCGCACACAATCAAGGTTTAGCTGCGAATTCTTTTTCGGCTTTAGCGCGCACGCTCAATGCTCCTGTCACGAAATTAGAGTTTTTGCATCAACCACAATCTCTCGTATATGAATTGAATAGAAAAGTATTTTACAAAAATTTGAAATCAACGCCACTATCGGTTAAAACGCCACAAGAAATTTACTGGATTGATGTGAACGTAAAGTCGGCGCAAACCCAAATTCGGAATATAAATTTACTTGAAATTGATAAAGCAGTAACTATTCTGACTCATTTAGAAAGCGATTCATCAAAAACTATTACAAAAATAGGCGTTTTGTGTTTTTCTGAAGTGCAACGCAACGCACTAATGTCAGCGATTTTACAAATTATTCAGAAAACAGAAAGTGGTTGGGAGCGATTAGAATACTTAAACCGAACAGGTCTATGGATAGGTTGCTTGGATGAAATGGGAGAACAAAAATTTGATACCCTCATCGTTTCAAATACCTATACTGATGTTGATTCGCCAAACCTTACACTAACCGATTGGCGAACAATTCTGAACAGCTTTATATTGCAATTGTATTGGTTAAATTCTATTCGATTGGATATTTTACGCGACGAAGCACGCATAAAAGAAAATACGCTTTCTGCGTTGTATGCACAATTCGCTACTTGGATTTACGACACTGCGAATAATGATAGCGTTCAAGCTGCAATAACCCTTTCTAATTTGAGTTTTCAGTACGGATTAAAAGAAAAAAATAAATCCTCTATTTGGTTGGATACTTTAGCCATATATTTAGAAACGCAGTTTGGTAAAAAGCGCGTTCAAATGAATTATGCAATTGATGCATCTTACACCGTCGCACTCGCACTTTTACCCGATGACGACGTTAAGCCGCTTTGCGTTTTTCAAATGGATGGTTCGCTTTCCGAATTTCACAAATACCATCATGCTGCGTGGGAGCAAAAAATTCAGTATATTTTAACGCAGCAACCGATTCAAATTATAAAAGTGTCGTCGTATAATTTTTGGAAGAATGAGCCCGAAGCTAAAGTTAAAATATCAATTGATATTGAAGCTGCTTACGCCAAAGCTAAAGATAGTTTGTATAAAAAATCGCAGGTGGTGTTGAAGGTTTCTTAAAGCTTTTACCTGTTTTTTTGAAG
>JAYVVO010000539.1:0-8291 GCA_043786955.1 Saprospiraceae bacterium | reverse complement strand
GCTATAAAAGCTTTTGATTTTGAAGGCAGTATGTTACCAACTGTTGAACCCGTTTTCAGAGGTTTTAATGCCGAGCAAACGCCCTTTCTTGTTGTTCGTAAAACGAAAAACATTTTTTGGCGTTTGCTCGAATTAATAAAAAAAAGTGATTAAAGATCAAAGTTATTTGGCGCGCGCGATGCGATTAATTTTACCTTGATCTCCAAATACTTCTTTGCTTTTTCGGTTGTACGCTTCAGCGGCTTCTTCAGGAGTGTCAAACATTCCGAGATGATGCGATTTTTTATCTACAGAGATAACCGCTCGAAAACGGTTATTTTCGCGATACACGCCTGTATAGCCTGTATTGCTGCTCGTTTTGCGCTGACGACTTGCAACAGAACGCGAACGCCACTGCAAATTATCTAAACGGCAATCAAGTTTATCGCTATTTTTTGTACCTGCTAAATTTTTTATCGCTGAACGTTTATCGGACAAAAAACGTTCGGCTATAAGTTTGTGCAGATAAATTGTTTCTGTTTTGAAACCATTATTATCAGCGCGTTTCCAAGTTTTCTGGAAAACTACACAACCACTTGAGTGTTTGCGTAAATTATTCAGAAAATCCATTTGCGTCAAGTACGCATCAGCGCTCAATGCATCATAGACCGTATCGTCCACAATAACGCTGTCGTCGCTATTTTTTAATTTAATTTTTACTAACACAGTTGTAGAAGTTTAGGATTGCAAAAATAATAAAAACATTGATTATCAGTACTATTTTAACAAAAAAGAATAAAAATGCCATAATAAAGTTACAATCATTGGATAAAAAACAAAAGAATAACCAATTTCGTTGTTTAATTGCGAAATAAATTTTAAAAAAAAATGGAAAGATCTTTCATGGATTTAGCTTTCAGTGAAGCTGCAAACGGTTTAGGCAATGTAAAAATAAATCCGTGTGTGGGTGCAGTTTTGGTTTTTGAGCAGCGTATTATTGGCAAAGGCTATCACACAGCGTATGGTAAACTACACGCAGAAATTGAAGCGCTTAATAGTGTTAGTAGTTCAGGTGCGCACCAAATTCCACATTCTACGCTTTACTGCACTTTAGAGCCGTGTTTTCATCATGGTAAAACGCCTCCTTGCGTACAACGCGTTTTAAAAGAAAAAATTAAACACGTTGTAGTTGCTTATATTGATCCAAATCCAGAAGTGAGTGAAAAAAGTATTGCGTTGATGCGCTCGGAAGGTGTACTGGTAGAAATTTTGAGCGAAACGATGCCTAATATTTTTGAAGCGGCTTTTCGCAAAACGTTATTGCCTTTCTTTACGAATCAAAAATTTAATAGACCTTATATTATTTTAAAATGGGCACAATCGAAAGACGGATTTATTTCTAAACATGGAGAAAATACAGCGATATCAAATGAGTTTACGCGCTATGAAGTACATAAATGGCGCAGCCAACTGGATGCGATTATGGTGGGCACAAACACTGTTTTAGTTGATAATCCTGAATTGTCGAATAGATTGTATTTCGGTAATTCACCTGTACGAATAACGTTTGAGTCAGCTTTGTGTAAAGCACCGAACGCAAAATTATTTACAGATGGAAATCAAACTTGGATAATTTCATCAAAAGGGATTCAAAAAAATCAAACGTTTCATCCATTTGATGCACAAAAAGATTTTCGCGAAATTCTGACCGAACTTTATAAAAATAAAATCGGAACTTTATTAGTCGAGGGTGGTGCTGAATTATTAAATACTTTTATTGAAAACAATTTATTCGATGAAGCCCGTATCATAACTTCTGCAAATTATTTATTCGAGGGTGTGGCTGCGCCAAAACTCAATTCAAATTTCATTTTAGACAGAACTGAAACTTTTACAGGTGATTGTATTGAATATTTTTTTAAGAATTAGCAGTTAAATTTTTAATTTTCAAACCACTATCAAATCTTGAAAATTTTTTACAAAAGAGTGTGCATCCGCTTCATCCAAATACAATTCCCAAGAACTTGGCGCAGTGCTATCATTTAATAAACAACCTAGAGAAAGATATGGATAGATTTCGTCGTAGCGACAAGCTTCACGCACAGAAACGCGACGATTTATCATAGAGCGGCGAATTTGAGATGGTTTTTCTAAACCGCTGGCAGCTAAAAGTTTCACAAAATTATGAACGGTACTGCGATGAAAATTTGCTACACGCACTTTTTATCACTTACTACTAAACCTGCGGCGAGTTCGGGAATTTGCGTTGCTACACCCGTCGGACACGTATTTTTATTACATTCCAAGGCTTGAATGCAACCAAGTGCCATCATCATGGCGCGTGCAGAATAACAAGCATCTGCGCCGAGCGCAACGGCACGAAAAATATTGAAACTATTTAAAATTTTACCCGAGGCTAAAACTTTAATTTGTGAACGCAAGCCAAATCCTGTGAGCGCATCGTTTAAAAAAGCAAGGGCTTCTTTAAAAGGCATACCAACATAATTTGAAAATTCTAAGGATGTAGCTTTACAGGTTAGCGAGCCTAAAAAATCGCTTGAATTTCGCTGATACATTTTAACGCCAACTCCAATTAAATTTTTCGTATCACCATCACTCTGAGCAGTACTAGAAAAAACAGAAATTGTTACAACCGCTACAATAAATAAACTGAATTTGAAATGACGCTTTTTGTAAATTTTAGAAGATTATGAAAAATGGAAGAAATTAATTGAATAGTTTACTTAAATTTAATGGAATAACTTATACCTGGAATAAAATTAAAAATTGAATGTACACGCGTTGTTCCAGTATAACCTAAATCTTGAGGAGTATTGTCATAACTCCCTACAATGAAATCAACCGAAAATGGATTTGCATGTGCATAAACATTATAAACTGAATACGTCCATCGCGCTTCGTTGCCATGTTTTGTTTTATAGGTTTTCGAGAAAGAAATATCGAGCCTATGATATAATGGTGCACGCGCATTATTTCGAGAGGTGTAAAATTCGCGTCTAATACCTGCGATGTCTATATAAACTAAATCGGGAAGTGTAATTGCATAACCTGTTTGTAAAACAAAATTGGCATTGAAAGTCCATCTGTTTGAAATTTTATATTGAGCCACAATATCTAAATTGTGCCTTCTATCATAATGTTGTGCAAACCAATTACCATTGTTGATGTTAGCAAACTTACGCTCACTCCAACTTAAAGTATATGATAACCAGCCATTGAATCGACCATAATCTTTTCTTAGAAATATTTCTGCGCCGTAAGCTCTACCGATGCCATTAGCCTCTATGAGTTTATCCCATTGTTTTTCAAAATTAAATACATCAACACCATCTTTATAGTCTATGAGGTTATTCATACTTTTATAAAAGCCTTCAAGTTGTAAACTGTAAGGTGTCGCACTAAATGTTTCGGTAGCACTCAAAGCAATTTGCCATGCTTTTTCAAGTGGAGCTTGTGCAGTTGATGGCACCCAAATATCGTTTGGCAAACTGATTGTAGAAGTTGTGAGCAAATGTACATTCTGCGCCATTTTAGTAAATGATCCTTCTAAAGTTGTATTGTCAGAAAGTCTGTAACTCATTAAGAAGCGTGGCTCAAAGGTTTGTTGGATATTGGCATCGACAAAATAGTTCAAAGTGCGTGCACCTAAATTAAAATTTACTTTTTTACCCAACGGAATTGTAGCTTCGGCATAAAGCGATAAGCTTAAAGGTTGATAGACTGCTGCTGCGTTTGTTTTTTTAGAAGTATCGGATTTGGAGTAAGATACAAGTTGTAGAGAATTTGGCTCAAATCGATTTTGATTTACCTCCGTTCCAAACTTAACAGATGAAGAACCTAATTGCCAATCGAAGTTAAGTTTAGCCGAGTATTCGGTTACCTTAGAAATTTTACTGTAATCATATAACAGTTGCCCTGTACTGCTTGATGTGCTTGTGCCAGATACGGAATAAACATAATTATTATAATTCATTAATAAGCTGGCAAAAAGATTTGATTTTATAACTTTTGTGTATCGCAAACTAACTGTTTCGTTTCCCCATTTTCCTTGTCCTCTATTGTCATCTCGGGCTGCATTTAAACGACTACCACTATCGAAAATATCTTTGCCTAAATAGGCACTCACAAATAGTTTTTCATTTTTAGAGAGATCAAAATTTATTTTTGCATTAACGTCATAAATAAAAAAATCTGCAAAATCTTCACCACCTCGGTTGTATCCAATTTTAGTAGGCAGTGTTAATAAACCAGAATAAGCAGTTCTGCCAGAAAACATGTAAGAACTTTTATTTTTCAAAATAGGTCCTTCAGTTCGAAAGCCTGAATTTAATAAACCTAAAGTGAATTCACTTTCTCGCTTCTGATTATTTCCTTCTTTCATTGTAATATCAATTACAGAAGAAAGTCTACCTCCGAATCGAGCAGGGAAACCTCCTTTATAAAGTGTAACAGATTTTAGAGCCGAGGGGTCGAACACAGAAATAAAACCAAATAGATGAGAGGTGTTATAGACTTTACCACCATCGAGCAAAATTAAATTTTGGTCAGGCGTACCACCACGTACATACAAACCTGTTGTACCTTCAGCACCTGCTGAAACACCAGGTAAAAAAGTCAATGCTTTCAAAATATCTGGTTCTCCTGCTAAAGATGGTATTACTTTTAATCTTTCAATGGGTACAGTTATTTGTCCATGTTCGGCTCTAGTTTTCTCTGTTTTAATTACAACTTCTTGTAAGGTTGTTGGAATTAATTTTAAATTAATTGTAGAATCGCTATTCAAGTTGAGATTAATTTTTTTGGTTTCGTAACCCACATAACTCACGGAAATTTGAAATGGCGTATTGGCTTTAATGGGCAAACTATAAAAACCAAAATTATTGGAACTAACCCCCATATTTTTTTCAATAACTACAACGTTAGCACCAATTAAAGATTCTCCAGTGAGCGAATCAATTACATAGCCAAATACTTTCGCAGTTTGGGCTTTAAGCGAAATCTGCATTAAAATTAAAAATGCTGAAAGCGTAATAACAATCTTCATAATTAAAATTTGTAGTTAATTTTTTGAGAATTGGTAGCGTAGAAAATGCCATATCCATTTTTGATATTGGTAAACAAAATATTGGGTTGAACAAAAGCGGCTTCAATACCTTTAGGTTGATTTCGGGATAATATATAATTGTATAATTCAGATGAAATGTGAGTTAAAACTAAAGAATAGTTTTTAATAGTTGCAATTTGTCCTGTAGAATCTAGATTGAAACCTGATGTGTAGTCACCAGCAAAACTTAAAGTATCTGAGGATTGAAAACACTTTGTATTAAAACCAGCGTAATAATCTCCGTTAAAATATTCGCAAGGATTATCAGTTTGTCTGAATTCTTGTTTATTCAAAAAAGTAATTCCTAAGTCTCTTTCTTTATCTTTAAAAGCTGTGTAAATAAAATAATTAGAGTTACCTGTTTGATATGTTAGATTAAAATAAAACAATAAGCCCATTCTTCCAAAAATTAAATTTTCCTTTATTTTAGTATTAATATTCTTAAGTTGAGGTTTATCCAAGAGGATTACTTCTTCCGAAGAACAATTAGGTAATTTCGTTGATACTGCTACAACTTTATATTTTGAACCAACGGTTGGTTTATAATTAGTAGAAGTAAATCTCCCATTTGAATCTCCTTTCAGCTCAGTAATTGTATCACCGTTTTCTAAAAGAAATAACCGTGCATCGCTAAATTTTAGTTCAGAATTCAGATGTTGACCACTACTGGGTGCTGTTTTGGAAAGATTGACAATACATCCTGAGTCAAGATCAACAAAGCCATTCAAAACGATTTTGTCACCTTTATAAATCTCGTTTAAATCTATAGAAGTGTCATGATTTATTGAACACCCCAAAATAAATATGAACAAAAAAAACATCGAAAATAAACTACTTTTCATGAAGATATAGTTTTACAATTAGGGTGTTTAAACCAATTTTATTTGATAAATTATTCTCACTTCTAAAAAAATAAAATCTTTGACTTAGATTTTTTTTAGATTAATAAATAGCAAGTATCTAATTAAATCTAAACACCCTCAACTTAAAATAATAATAATTTTACTAATGATACATCCAAAGAGGATAATATCCACCGTAATAAATTTTAATCACCCCGTAATCATTCCATTGAGTTGCAACTGGAGCTTCATTTCTATACTGAGGATCATCGGGTAATGTTGGTGTTTCTAATCTTCCGACATCTCTTCTGTAATCATAGAAATTGGAAGTATGTATAGAACCATCGCTAGGAAAATAATAGGTTATTGAACCATAATGGTAATTTACTTCGGCTTGATCATCATAATAATAATCCCAAAAACCCCATTTTCCCAAATACATATATTTGTTTGTAAATGTAAGCTGCCAAGAAAACCAATTGAAATCTTGTGATAAAACAACAGAATGTCTTCTTGAAAGTCCTCCAATATTAAAATCTTGGTCGTTATGATCAATATTCCATCTAAATTCAGTCTTAGATTTATTTAAATCTTTCTGAAGCTCATGTATCAATGGTACAATTTTAACCTCAGAACTCTTTATAAGTTCTAAATCTGGCTTACCTATTTTGTTGAAATATTCTTTAGAAGTGATATATGCGTTTTCGTAGGTGAGCTTAACAATTGAGTCACCAAACATAATTAAACCATTTTTATTCATCAATTTACTTAAAGCTAAAGATGTACATGTTCTATCAATACTAAAAACGTTATTTTCGTTAATTAATCTGACATAATCTTTATAATCTTTAGAACCCGATAGAATGTTGAAAGTATCTTGATGACTTAACGATTTGTAAGCTTTTAAAGCTGAAATAAAATTTGGAAATTTGTCATTAAGTTGTTTAGTAAAAACACCTAAACTGTCAAAATTGAGAATATTCTCCGTTTTTATTACTCCATCCTTGGACTTGAAATTCAATACACCATCAACCATGTTAATATTATCTAAAAACTGATTTGTGTTAGCATTATTGCTAACTTGTGTAACATTTTGAGACAAAGAATCTTGTTTATTACAAGAAGTGATTATGATCACAGAAGTTAATAAAAATACAAAATAAGAGATTTTAAAAATCTTTTGCATGACTTGAACGTTTAAGATTTACAGAAAGTGGTTTAATATCTCATTTTAACGTTTACGGGAGGATGAGACTTAGCAGTGCTAAAAGCCTGAAAGTTTAAGAAACTGCTGAACCGCCGTTTCCCGTAGCAGCTTTGCTGTTACGGGAATTTTTATTTTTAATTTATGGACTCATTATCTTTATTTAAAAAATTTTGTAAACACCATCGCAGGTTTACAATCTGCGCATTCAGAAATATTTACAACTACTTTCAGAAAGATTTTTATGTCATGGATTATAATTATTGTTTGGATTAAAAGCCTGAATCATCAACCACGACAATACGGAGTAACCAGAGTAACAAAATAGTTGGTAAAATCATGTTTGTTGTTTTTTTGGTGAAAAATTGTTTTTTAAGTGCTTCGTCTAAAAGTTATACAAATCTATTGGCTCAGAACGAGCGATGCAAAGACAAAACACATTCAAAACCCACCAGTTAATGTTCCAAAAACCTTGTAAACTATTTATTTTCAATTATTTATTTTAATTTTTGGGTAAAAAAACTATTAATTGAGTAAGGGATGGAGGGAGTACAAAATTTCCCTTTGTAGTTTAATTTTTTAGGTTCTAGTGCCGAGAAGGAACAAAAAAATTGTTGTTTTAATTTTTACCGCATGGAATAAAAAAAAGAATTGAAATAATTTGCAGAGTCCTAAATAAAGTGTTATCTATGCGTATAAATATTACACAACTTTCAAAAAATTGTCTGTATGAAAATGGAAGACTTTATTCCCAATATTAAAAGCTTTGATAAAAGGAAACTTCGCCACATTGATATTTTAAATAATTCTGACAGTAAAAGCAATTGGTCAAAAGTTTACAAAGAAATTTTAAAAGGAACCATTAAAAGCGATGACGACCTTGCAATGTTTCTGTATAAAAGCAAAGCAGCAAAAAAGACTGCTAAATTTGATAATTTTAAAAAAGAATTTATTGAGCGTGTATTAAATACTTTTTTGTTTACGAATACAGAACACAGCGATTGGGATGATGTATTAAAATTTAAGTTTGAAGCTAATCGCCGTTGGTTGATAATAAAAAATGTATCGTTTAGTCAATTGAATTATTTCGCTAAAGAATTAGCGGAAAAACTTTTGCTCAAAACGATTGAATTTGAATATA
>JAYVVO010000538.1:0-2934 GCA_043786955.1 Saprospiraceae bacterium | reverse complement strand
GTAAATCTATTTCGCCTTGGTGGTTTGCTCCCATTTCAATAATCGCCACTTCATGTTCATGCGTGATTTGCAAAAGTGTGAGCGGCACACCAATATGATTGTTTAAGTTGCCTTGTGTGAAAAGCGTTTTGTAAGCGCCACTTAAAACCGTTCCGCAAAGTGCTTTAGTTGTCGTTTTTCCATTCGAGCCTGTGATGGCGATGACGGGTATATCAAATAAATTGCGGTGATAGCGCGCTAAAACTTGCAATGCTTCTAAAGTATCGGCAACAAAAATAAGTTTGGGATTTTCAGAGTTTTCAAATTTTTCGTCATCCACCACAGCGTAACTTGCACCTTGCTCAAGCGCAGCGAGCGCAAAATCGTTACCATTAAAATTATCGCCATGCAGTGCAAAAAATAAACAGTGGGGCGTAATTTTTCTGGTATCGGTACAGACACCATTACATTTTTGGAAAATGGCGTAAAGCGTTGAAGCTTTTAAATTACCGTTGAGCGGTGGGTTGTATTCCATAACCAAAATAATTTTGAACAACAAAATTAAGTTGAGCGGATGAGACAAACAAAAGATGATGATTTTTATAAGAAGAATAGTATTGAGAATCGCATTTAGAAATTTTCGGTTTATCTAATATTTTAGGTTGTTTAGGCCGATAAATCGTGCGTTAGTCGAAACAACGCGATGCGCATTTTTTTTTAGAAAGAAGTTACCTTACTTTTGTTGAGCAAAATGCATAGAAAAGACATTTTAAAAAATTCTTTTTAGGCTATTTCGTCATTTTAAAATCAAAATGTTTTTTAAAAATAAAAACCAAGTTTTATGGCTAACATCACACCGGTTTCAACGCCTTCAATGGATATAAAACCAAAAAGTTTTTGGCAAAGACCTGAAGGCGTAACAGGTAGAATTTTTATGCTCGGGCTTATAGGTGGCGGCGCATATTTATTATATCGCGCTTTACCAACGCTTATAAAATTAGCGGAAAATACGCTTTATCTCGTTTTAATTTTAGTAGCACTCGCCGCAGTTATTTATATGGTTTTAGATCCGAAAGTGCGCAACATCGTCGGGTTTATGTATAAAAGTATCATGCGCTCCATCACAGGAATGTTTGTTCAGATTGATCCTATTGGAATTTTGAAAAGTTACGTAGAAAGTTTACAAGAAAATCTTTCTAAAATGAGTCGCCAGATTGGCATTTTAAAAGGGCAAAAACGCCAACTCACGCAACTCATGGAATCGAACACAGCAGAAATTGATTCCAATATGCGCATGGCGGAGCAAGCTAAAAAAACGGGACAAGATTCACAAGTCGTTTTATTTACGCGCAAAGCTGCACGGATGCAAGACAGCAACGAAAAATACAGCGTGCTCTCGCGCAAGATTGATATTTTAGAACGCGTGCTGAATAAAATGTACGAGAACTCACAGATTTTGATGGAAGACACCAAAGATCAAGTGAAGATTAAAGAACAAGAAAGTCAAATTATCAGAACATCGCATACAGCGATGCGATCAGCGATGAGCGTTTTGAGTGGCGACCCAGATAAACGCGCAATGTTCGATATGGCGATGGACAATATCAATAATGACGTGGCGACCAAAGTCGGCGAAATGGAACGGTTCATGGATATGTCATCCAACTTGATGAAATCTATTGATTTGCAAAACGGCGTGTTTGAAGATGAAGGCATGAAAATGCTCGAAGAGTGGGAAAAGAACTCTACACTGATTCTTTCAGGTGGAAAAATTGAGGATAAACTTGCACTCAACCCGATTGATAATACGAGCATCGCACCGAATTCAACGGAGTTGCGGAATGATTACGATAATTTGTTTAAATAGAATAAACTACAAACCGCGTAGATTTTAAAACCTACGCGGTTTATTTTGTGGATAAGTGGATAATTTGTTACCACAAGAAAAAATGAATTTTGATAAATATTTTTAGATTATGCAAACCACCGATATTGTTTGGCTACAGAATGTGCGCGATGCCGTTAATCGTTCGACTATTTCAGAATTACCCGATCACGCACGTGTTTGGGTGTATCAAAGTAGCCGCGTTTTTACGGCGCACGAAGTTCAGCAACTGAATCCAATCTTAGCAGAGTTTGCAGAAAACTGGGCAGCGCATGGCAGCGCGATGGTTGCTGCCGCAGAAATTATTCTCGATAGATTTATCGTTTTTGGAATTGATGAGATGGCGCAAGCGGCGAGTGGTTGCTCGATTGATACGTCCATCAATCTGTTAAAAGAAATTGAAAAAGCTTACAGCGTAAATTTATACGACCGCATGGCGACGGCTTTTATTACGCCACAACACACAATAGAAATACAATCGGTGCAATCACTTTCTCAAAGCAGCGATGTCACCGCCGATACTTTGGTTTTCGATAACCTAACAAACACAGTCGGCGATTTAAAAACACATTGGCTTAAACCGATCTCGGAAAGTTGGCACAAGCGGTTTGTGAAAAAGTAAATTTTGTTTAAAGAGAAATGTTGAAAACTGCTTTCAAAACAATTTTCACAAACAAATTAAAAATTAGCACGTTCCAAGTTTGTGTTAATTATATTTGCAGTGCGATTCAATCAAAAAACAGAATTTACAATAAAATAAAAATATATGGCAGAGGTAGTAGTGATGCCGCGTTTGAGCGACTCGATGGAAGAAGGTGAAATTGTGGCGTGGCATAAAAAAGTTGGCGACAAAGTTCAGAAAGGAGAATTATTGGCAGAGATTAACTCTGATAAAGCGACGATGGATTTTGAAAGTCCGAGAACAGGCGTATTGTTGCATATCGGCGTACCTGAAAACGGAAAAATATTAGTCGGCGCACCGTTAGTTGTTATTGGCGAAGCAGGTGAAGCCTTCCAAAATTTATTGGGTGGCGGTGGCGCAGCAGCAACCGAAGCACCAAAAACAGAAA
>JAYVVO010000537.1:0-8302 GCA_043786955.1 Saprospiraceae bacterium | reverse complement strand
TATAGTCATTTGTTGTAATCAGTTATAGCTTCCATATTTCATCAATTGTCGAATAGCTGCTAAATGAGAAAACAAGACCAGCGGAACCACAACAGAAGATAACCACACAAACGGAAAATATAAAATGGCTATATTCGGTTGCTCAAAACCGAATTTTTGGATAACTGTTGGAGTTGAGAAAGTGGCAAGCAAAACGATATTAAATAAGAGAATCAAACAAGCTTCATTCCAAATGAGTAGAGTGGTTTTAGTTAAATTGATTTTTACAAAACCCAAATAAAATACTATAGGTGCACTTAATCCTGCCAAAATATCGAAATTAGAACCTTCAAAAGTCATAATTTTAGGAACTGCTTTGGCTAAATAAAGTCCATATAAAACAAGCTCAACAAAAATCCTGATGGTATGGAGTAATATCAAATCTTTCAAATTGAGGCTATCTATGAACTGTTTTCCGCGCGCGGTTAAAAACAAAATAATTATAAAAATAACGGCGGGTGGAGCCAATAAAACCAATCTCGGCGGAAAGGTATTTGGATGGGTATAAAATCCTGAGAGCCCCACTACCAATTGTAATAGCATCCAAGTACTCAAAATAATTAAAACGCTTTCAGAATTGTTACTGGCTTTGTAAAACTGAGCAACTGTGACTAAGGTAATGAGAATAAAACTGACATTCAGAAGATTTGATACATTTTCTATAAGTATTAATTTTCGCAAAAGTAGAAAAGCCTAAATGTGAATTTATACAAAACTTATTAATTTTTGACAAAGTTTACAAACTGAAACAAAACTTCGTTATTAAACGCTTATTAGAGTATAATATAAAAAATATTTCTCAAATTTGCGTAAATATTATTTTATGAGTGACCGTAAAATCTACGTCTCGTCAGAAATTGGAAAACTTAAACGCGTTATTGTTCACAGACCCGATGAAGGCATTGCGCGCATTTCGCCGCGTCGCGCTGAAGAATTACTTTTCGACGATATTGTACATTTACCGCAAATGCAAGCCGAGCATGATATTTTTACAGACGTATTGCGCGCGTTTTTAGGTAACGACAACGTTTTAGAAACTCGACAACTTTTGGTGGAAGCACTCGATACGGCATCGGACACGAAAGAAGAAATGATTGAAAAAATCATAGATTATGAAGAACTTCCTCCCAGTTACGCTAAATTACTCGCACAATTAAGTAATGAAGATTTAGCCGATACCCTGATTACAGGATATTTAGAGCGCGATAATCACATTTTGTTCGATCCTATTCCAAATTTTATTTTCACGCGCGATATTTCTGTTACGGTAAATGATCATATCTTAATTTTGAAAGCGGCTAAACAAGCGCGATTCCGAGAAAATTTTTTAGCGCGTTTTATTTTTTTAGCGCATCCCGTTTTTGGTGCTACGCGCGACGATGGTAAAATTATAAATCTTAATCGCGTGGAACAATTTCCGCCGTCGAAACGCGGCGAAAATATTAGCATCGAAGGGGGAGATTGCATGATTATCAATAAAGATTATTTGCTCATCGGTCGGTCGGAGCGCACAAATGCTTATACAATTCGCGCATTGGCAGAAACACTTTTTGAACGCGGAGTGGTTAAAAACGTTGTGCAAATTAATATTCCGCAAGAGCGATCGTTCATGCACATTGATACTATTTTTACGCACATTAACCAGAATCATATCACTGCTTTCAAACCAATTGTTGTAGATGGATTAAGCTCGAACGTAGAAGTGCATCGCGCGAACGGAACGAATACTTTTTATCCGTCTGTAAAGGATTTTATTCGCAGCGAAATTAATCCTAAGATGAAATTTATTTTAAGTGGCGACGGCGAATCGCCGTATCAGGAACGCGAACAATGGACGGACGGCTGTAATTTAGTAACGCTAAAACCCGGCGTTGCACTCACTTATGATAGAAATCCGAAAACAGAATTGGCATTTAAAGATTACGGCTACAATATTATGCCCGCGCGAAAATTTTTAGAAGACGTCAAACTTGGTAAAATTCAAACCGATACATTAGAGAACACGATTATCACATTGCCTTCTAATGAACTTTCGCGCGCACGCGGTGGTTCGCACTGCATGACGTGTCCGATTGAAAGAGAAGATGTTTAATTCTTTGCTTTTAGATTATCGAAAAGGTTGTAATTTTGGTTAGAATTTAAAATTGGATTATGCTTGGTAATTTGGATAACGAGGTCATTTTTAAAAAAGCTTTTACTGATAAAACTGTATTAAGGGCTTTCGTGCGTGATATTTTAGGAATTGAATTTGAAGTAGGTATTATTGAAACAGAAAAAAAATTCACACCTAAAATTGGTTCTATTGATTTTAAGCTCGATATTTTCGCAGAAAGTGTGGATAAGCGCGTAGTTGTTGAACTTCAACGCATCGAATATGATAATCACTTTGATAGATTTTTACATTATTTTTTAATGTCCATTGCGGAGCAGCAACGGAAATCTGAAAGCTATACAATTGAGCGAACAACTTATGTCATAGTCATTCTTACATCGCCATATACCATTAGCGAAAAAAATGGTCGCCCCATAAAAGATGAGGTTTTGTTGTTAAAACTAAATCCAAAAACGATTGCAGGTAATGAACGCGATTTATACGGACATCAGCTCACCTTTTTAAATCCAAATTACCAAGCGGATGATACGCCTCAATCCATTCGCGACTGGCTCGATTTAATCTATCAGTCAATTCATAAAAATGAAAAACGAAGTTTAAATTTGCAAAACGAAGGTATCAAAAAAGCTACTGAACTCATTGATTACGATTTACTATCTCCAGAAGAAATGTACGAAGCGAAAGAAGCGGAAGAACTGCGCATGGTTAAGATGAAAATGGAAAAGGCGGAGATTGCAGAGATTGTTAAAAATTTGATTAATTTAGGTGTTGCTGTTGAAGTAATATCAAAAGCAACAAAACTTTCGATAAAGGAAATTGAAAAAATTCGCAACGCACCCGAAGAAGATAATTCAACTTTGAGAAAAAATTGAATTTATGGCTTATGAAGTTATTCTATTTAGTTCAAACCAAAAATTAACGACAAAAACTGAAATTGACGAATCCCAATTTACTCCTGCTGATTTTAACGAAATTCTCGAAAATTATTTTTTGAAACTAAGTTTTGATAAAGTGTTAACCATTGAGGCAAATGAAAATTTCAGAAGAATTGTTGGAAAAGATTTTGATTTTGAATATTTCCATACTGAAGAACTACAGGGCAATTTGCTTCTAAGTTTATATGGTAAAAATGCAATTTTAGAATCGGTGGAATTAGCGAAAAAGAATAATTTACAAATTTTCGATCTTAGTAGCGGGGAGAGCATTGATCTAGAAAATCCAGAAATAAATGGATATTCTGAATTTGAAAATTATAGAGCGCAAATTTTAGAAGGTGAAAACTTACTCAGAAAAATTTAGTGAAAGAAAAATCCACCCTAATTTTTTTAGCAATTTCTATGATTGTTTTTATTCCTTATTTTTTTGTTTTTGAAGAAAATAAAAACAAATATTTGCCTACTATTTTATTTGTTTCATATTTTCTAATTGCTTTATATTTTTATAATCTTGTTGTTGAACGTAAAAAAAAAGCCTAATGAATTTTAGAAATGATACACATTCAATATTATTCAACAATAAAAATGCCCGTGCAAAATGAATTGCGCGGGCATTTTTACTTATTACCTCCGAAAAATTATTAATCACCGCTGCGTTGTTTCATATCCAAACTTGAACCAAACACGGCAGAATTATATTCACGATTCATGCGCGCAATATTACTAATGCTAATTTCTTTCGGGCACGTTGCTTCGCAAGCACCGATGTTAGAGCACATACCAAAACCTTCTAAATCCATTTGTTTTACCATCGCTTCTACGCGACGCGACGCTTCAGGTTTACCTTGCGGCAACAAAGCCAAGTGCGAAACTTTAGCAGATGTAAATAGCATTGCTGAACCGTTCGGACAAGCCGCTACGCAAGCACCGCAACCGATGCACGTTGCTGCATCGAAAGCGAGCGACGCAATATCTTTTTCTATGGGAGTAGCATTTCCATCTTGTGCTTGACCAGTAGAAACAGATACATAACCACCCGATTGTATAATTCTATCGAAAGCGAAGCGATTGACGACTAAATCTTTCATCACTGGAAATGCGCGCGCGCGGAACGGCTCGATGTAAATCGTATCGCCGTCTTTAAAATTACGCATGTGCAATTGGCAAGTTGTTGTGCCACGCATCGGTCCGTGTGGTTGTCCGTTAATAACCAAACTACAGGTTCCACAAATACCTTCGCGGCAATCGTGTTCAAAAGCAATTGGCTCTTCTTTTTTATGCACCAAACTTTCGTTCAACACGTCGAGCATTTCTAAAAAAGACATGTGGTCATCCACATTATCCATATTATAATCAACCACGCGTCCTGCAGTTTCTGCATTTTTCTGACGCCAAATTTTTAATTTTAATTTCATCTTAATGAATTGATAGTTGTCAGTTAATAGTTATTAGTTCGTGACTTTAATATCAACGGTAAACTAACAAATATCAACTAAATTAGGCGTAAGAACGTGTTGTCAATTTAACATTATCGAAAACCAATTGCTCTTTGTTAAGTATCGGCGTTGACGGATCGCCACCGAATTGCCAAGCTGCTACGTAGGCGAAATCGTCGTCATCGCGTAAGGCTTCACCATCGGATGTTTGGAACTCCTCTCTGAAGTGACCGCCACACGACTCATCGCGATTCAATGCATCAAGACACATCAATTCACCTAGTTCTATAAAATCGGCGACGCGCATCGCTTTATCTAATTCTGGATTGTACTCGAATTGTGTACCTGGCACAAATAAATCGCTGTAAAATTCAGCACGTAATGCGCGAATTTCTTCGATCGCTCCTTTTAATCCTTCTGCTGTACGCGACATTCCGCAATTTTCCCACATAATTTTACCGAGACGACGGTGAAAACTTTCTGCCGATTGATTGCCCTTAATAGCAAATAATTTATCAATTCGCTCTTGGGAAACTTTTACGGCTTCGTCAAATTCAGGCGTTTCAGTAGATATTTTTCCTGTGCGAATATCTTTTGCGAGTGATGAACCGATAGTGTAAGGCAAAACAAAATAACCATCTGCTAAACCTTGCATGAGTGCCGACGCACCGAGACGATTAGCGCCGTGATCGCTAAAATTAGCTTCGCCGGCTGCGAATAAATTTGGTACAGATGTTTGTAGTTCGTAATCAACCCATAAACCACCCATTGTGTAATGCACTGCGGGATAAATACGCATCGGTTGTTTGTACGGATTTTCATCTGTAATCTTCTGATACATATCAAACAAGTTACCGTAACGTTCGCGTACTTTATCTTCACCTAATTTTTTTATGGCTGCGCTAAAATCCAAATAAACAGCTAAACCCGATTTGCCAACGCCACGACCATCGTCGCAAGCATTTTTAGCGGCGCGACTCGCAACGTCGCGTGGCACTAAATTACCAAAAGCGGGATATACGCGCTCTAAATAATAATCGCGGTCTTCTTCTTTAATATCATTCGGATGTTTTGCAACATCGGCTTTATTTTTTGGAACCCAAACACGTCCGTCATTGCGTAACGATTCAGACATCAAAGTTAGTTTCGATTGATACTCACCCGAAACAGGAATGCACGTTGGGTGAATTTGCGTGAAACACGGATTGCCAAAATACGCTCCACGACGATGCGCACGCCAAGCAGCTGTAGCATTGCAGTGCATGGCATTAGTAGAAAGATAAAAAACGTTACCGTAACCACCTGTTGCTAAAACAACTGCGTGAGCCGAAAATTTTTCTAATTTACCCGTCACCAAATTGCGGGCAATAATGCCACGTGCTTTACCATCCACTTTTACCAAGTCAATCATTTCGTGGCGATTGTACAATGTACATGAACCGACTTTAATTTGACGACTCAATGATTGATACGCACCAATCAATAGTTGTTGTCCCGTTTGACCGCGTGCATAAAACGTGCGCGAAACTTGTACGCCACCAAACGAACGGTTATCGAGTAAACCCGAATATTCGCGCGCGAAAGGAACGCCTTGCGCTACGCATTGATCTATAATATGTGTTGAAACTTCCGCTAAACGGTAAACGTTGGGTTCGCGCGAGCGATAATCGCCACCTTTAATTGTATCGTAAAATAAACGATATACAGAGTCACCATCGTTTCTGTAATTTTTAGCAGCATTAATTCCACCTTGTGCCGCAATAGAGTGTGCGCGACGTGGTGAATCGTGAAAAGTAAAAACTTTCACATTGTATCCTAATTCGCTTAACGAAGCTGCAGCTGAAGCACCTGCTAAACCTGTACCGACAACAATAATATCTAAACGCATTTTATTGGCGGGCGAAACTAATGGAACGTGACTTTTATAAGCCTCCCATTTATTTTCGAGTACACCTTCAGGCGATTTGGATTGCAACGGCTCATCGCTTTGTTGAATCTTCAGACCATGAACATCTATATCGTGCAATGCCATAATCAATTCTATTTTTATTGATGAAAAAATTTTTTACTTTTATAATTAACCTAACAGTTTTTAAAACGGTTAGTTCAACTTAATCTATCTATTTAAGAACATATAAACTGGAATCAAAGCGAAAAGTGCTGGAACTACCACTGAATAAAATTTCCCTAACCCTTTGATTAAAGGCGTATATTTAGGATGATTAACTCCTAAAGTTTGGAACGCTGATTGAAATCCGTGCCATAAATGAAAAGCTAAAACAGCTTGACCAACCAAATAAATAATTACGATGAACGGATTGTGAAATGCTGCCGTGACGCGTGTGTACAAATCGTCGACGCCGACACCATTATTATAACTGGCGTACGTTTTTAGGTCGAGTTGGTGCAGTTTTACTTTTGCCCAAAAATCACCCATATGAATGAACAAAAAAGCTAAAATTAAAGTGCCTAAAAGTGCCATTTGGCGCGACGACCAAGTTGTATTAGGCGAGGCAATTTTGGCGACGTACGTTGTACCTTTCGATTTTTTGTTGGCACGCCAAAGTAGCAAACCCTGAATAGCGTGTAAAACTATAAACGCATACAAACCGTAGGCTATAATTTCGATTGGTAAAAAGTGTGTCATAAAATGACCATATTTATTGAAAGATTCGCCACCATCATTTGCCAAAAGCTGTAAATTACCCAGCAAATGGACGATTAAAAAAAGAATTAAAAATAACCCTGTCAAACTCATCGTCATTTTTCGACCTATCGAAGATGTCAGGTAGTGTGTCAACCATTTCATAAAAAAAAATTTTGTACAAGGCTTTTCAGAATATTATTGCAAATGTACAATTAGGAATCTATCAAAACATTGCAAATTTAGACGATTAAACAAATACTATCTCATATATTCAGCTAAAAAAAGTATTTAGATTCTTTTTAAATAACAAATGGCATTTTTTAGATGAGTTTGTAGGTGTCGATTTACGCAATGGGTTTCTGAAAATAATATCAAACCTTAAACTGTGAATTGTATCAGTTGTATGAAATCTAGAAGTCTATTATTCTCTGCCTGGGTAATCCAATAAAATTATCTACCAAAAACTTTAGCATAAAAAAAAATATTTTTAAACAATCTAAACAGATTTGTCATTACGTAGATGTATACAGTTTTAATAATTAAATATTTTACAATGAAAAATTTAGGATTAATGTTAGTAGCAACGTTTTTAACGTTGTCTGTGTTTGCACAAGGCAAAATGGAAAAATCAGTAATGGTTGGTGGTGCAGAAATGTTGCCAACAAGAAACATTATTGAAAATGCTGTCAATTCAAAAGATCACACAACTTTAGTAGCAGCTGTTAAAGCAGCTGGTTTAGTTGAAACACTTTCTGGCGCAGGTCCATTCACGGTTTTTGCTCCAACAAATGAGGCATTCAATAAATTGCCAGCCGGAACAGTAGAAACTTTGGTTAAGCCAGAAAACAAAGCAACTCTTACAACTATTTTGACCTACCACGTTGTGTCAGGCAAAGTTAGTTCGCGCGACCTTACAAAATTGATTAAAGAAGGCAAAGGTTCTGCGACTTTAACAACAGTTCAAGGTGGAACATTGAAAGCCACTTTTCACGGTAGACACGGAATTATGTTGACGGATGCTAAAGGCGGAACAGCAATGATTACAATCAAAAACGTTAACCAAAGTAATGGTATGATTCACGTTATTGATACGGTTTTAATGCCGAAGTAAGATTTTTGTTTAGTTGATTAA